>CAIZIN010000070.1 GCA_903933085.1 uncultured bacterium | reverse complement strand
TATCCTACTAAGTTTTTATTAATAAAAAGTTGTTCAATATTTTCACAAGATTTAATAATATTTATTTTACTAAGTCATACAAAGTATACCATATCCCTCGTAACAACTTTTTCGCATTATGCAATAATATTCATCTACCTCTTTTACTTATTATATACCTTCTCTGTTTTTATTAATTATACATACCATATGATGCATATTGCATAATGTTTTAATAAAAATTTTGAAGGATAAATAAAATGTAAAATGTAAAGTTAACAAACAAATTCTTTACTACATTTTAACATAATGCTAGCTATTAGGCACTAGGCTCTAGTTGTTAGCTTTTTAATCCATAACTCAAAACAACTTTCCAAATGGAAAGTTGTTTTTTTGCTAGAACCTAGAGCCTAGTTACTACTCCTCAAACCTCTTTCCAATATCAAATAGAATATTTTCACCAAAACGTGGAGCGATAATTTGCAAACCAACAGGCAGATTTTTATCTTCTCGAGGAACAGTTCCCGCAGGAATAGAAATAGCTGGTATGGTTGCCAAGTTTGCGCTAACTGTAAAAATATCAGCTAGATACATCTGAAGTGGATCATTAGATTTCTCACCAAATTTAAATGCAGGCATTGGAGAAACTGGCGTAACGACAGCATCAACTTCTTTGAACACCTTTTCGAAATCTTGCTTTACCAATTCTCTTACCTTTAAAGCTTTCCCATAATACGCATCATAATATCCAGTAGAAAGTACATATGTACCTAGCATTATTCTTCTTCGAACCTCCTTTCCAAAAAATTCACCACGAGTTAAAAAGTAATCCTCCATTAAATCTTTACCTTCTTTTAAGGAGCCGTATTTTACACCATCGAGCCGAGCAAGATTCGAACTTACTTCAGCTGGCATAAGAATGTAATACACAGCAAGTGCATATGGCAGAGTTGGAAGAGATACTTCTTTAATCTCAAATCCTTGGGATTTCAGCTTTTCTACAGATTGATTAAAATTATTAAGAACATCATCATCTACACCTTTCAAAAAATCTGTAGGCACTCCAATTATATATCTATTTTTTTTAGGTAATTCCCCCTCCACACCAGTCGCATCAAATTTATCTTTTCCTTTTATAATATTGAAAACAATTTCTGCATCTTCAACTGTTTTTGTCATCGGTCCAATCACATCCAAAGAAGAAGCCATTGCTATTAATCCATGACGTGATACAGAACCATAAGTAGGCTTGAGTCCAACTATTCCACAAAAACTAGCAGGTTGTCTTATTGAGCCTCCAGTATCTGAACCCAATGCTCCAAGCGCCAAATCACCTGCCACAGCTGAAGCTGAACCTCCTGAGGATCCGCCAGGTACACGAGAAATATCATGTGGATTTTTTGAAGGTCCGTATGCAGAATTTTCAGTAGATCCACCCATCGCAAATTCATCCATATTTACCCGACCTAAAATTACAGCCCCAGCATCTTTTAATTTTGTAACTACAGTAGCATCATAAGTCGCCACATAATTCTCTAAAATTTTAGATGCACCACTAACTACTTTCCCTTCAAAGAAAATATTATCCTTAATCGCAAAAGGGATTCCCGTAAGCATTGTGCCTTTCCCTTTTTCTATCATCCCATCGGCTTTCTTCGCTTGCTCAACAACATCATTGTATACAGCTAAATATGCATGAAGTTCTGGATTTTTATTCTCAATTTCTGTTAAATAAGTTTGAGCAAGATCAACGCAAGTATACTCTTTATTTTTAAGAGCCTCATGAGCTTTTTTTATTGTAAGTTCTTTTATGTTTATCATTTAGGTGGAATTAGGATTTAAGATTTATGATTTATGATTTAAGAATAATATATTCAATATTATATGTTATATGTTCCATACTACGTGTTCTATGTTCCATGTTACGTATTCCATATTATTCAGAAATTAGTCCAAGTATTTTTTTAACTTTTATATAATTAGCTTCCCTCTTTGGCGCAGAGTTCAAAAGTTTTTCTCTATTTAATCCAACTTCATTTGGACTAATATCATCTCGCAACACATTTATTGAATAGAAAGTTGGGTCAATATTTGTATCAGAGGATACTTGTTTTACCTGCTCCACATAGCCCAAAATCGAATCTAAGCTTTGTCCTAGCTCAACAGCTTCTGTGTCGCTTAGATCAATTCGGCTTAATAAGGCAAGTTTTTTAACGTCTTTTATTTCCATATGTAATGATAATAACATTATTAGAATAATTACATTACTTGACAAAATTAGATATATATGCTATCATTAATAAAGAAATTATGAAACTATCATATTCAATCATAAGCAGTGGGTGTTTTGGTGCCGTGATGTTTGAACTCACACATAACTTCAGAGCAAGCACATTCGTATTCGCTGGGGTTTTGTTGTTTATTATATGTTTGGAGATGATCGTTAACGGTCACCAAAAATAATAAATCCAACAATCAAAGACGATTCGCGTAGCGAATCGTCTTTTTCTTTTCCTTGTATTTTGTCATTCCCGACCTGATCGGGTGAGCTTGAAAGAGTTTTCGAGCGCAAGACCGGAGCACGACGGTGCGAGGTGTGTTCAGAAGATTTCTCAGCAGAGAAATACTTGTGAATCTATGCATGAATCACACATAATTTCTTGCTAGAAATTTGTTCGATCCCGACTCACGCCGTCGCGTTCTGTCTTTGAATCATGTGCCACACGATTCAACCTCGCATTCGCAAGGATGACAGAAAACGCTGAAATCTAAAAAAAATAAAACATTATTTACAAAATTTAAAAATTGTTTAACATCTCAAGAAACTCACCTTCTTTCAAGATTTTTACTCCAATCTCCTTCGCTTTCTCCAATTTAGACCCCGCATTTTCCCCTGCTACCACATAAGTGGTTTTCTTAGATACAGAACTTGAAACATCTCCACCCAGTGAACGAATTTTTTCCTCGGCTTCTATACGAGAAAGTTTTTCCATTGTCCCAGTAAGTACAAAAGTTTTTCCAGAAAAAATCTTTGCGCCACTTTCTACTTTAAGGTTTTCAATTTCAACATATTTCAAAAGCTCACTTAATATTTTTTTATTTTCTTCATTTTCAAACCACTCAACTAAAGATTTTGCAACAATATCTCCAACTCCATATACACTCATGAAATCCTCTTCTGTAGCTTTTGAAATTTTTTCAATACTTCCAAAATTATTTGAAATATCGTAAGCCGTCTCTTCTCCAACTTGAGGAATAGAAAGTCCAATGATAAGCCTTGGTAAAGTTACTTTTTTTGCCTTTAAAATTGATTCAATTAAATTATTCGCCGACTTTTCCTTAAAACCTTCCAAATTAATAACATCACCAATTTTCAAAGAAAATAAATCTGCATATGTGGATATAAGCCCAGCGTCAAGCAGAGCATCGACAATTTTTGGACCTAGACCGTCTATATCAAAAGCTCCTTTACCCACAAAATGATGCCACTTTCTTTTTTCTTGTTCATATGAATTGTGAACACATTTCCATGCAACCTGCCCTGGCACCCTCTCAATAGACCCATCTCCACCACAAACAGAAACTTTCTTTGGAAAAAAATATTCCTTCTCATCACCTTTCCTGAGTTCCTTTAATACTTTAACTATTTTAGGTATTACATCTCCAGCTTTTTCTAAAATTACTGTATCACCAATCCGTACATCCAATCTTCTTATTTCATCTTCATTATGAAGAGTTGCACGAGAGACAGTTGAACCAGCAACCAAAACAGGTTTTAAATGCGCCACAGGAGTCACCACACCAGTACGTCCAACCTGAAGAGCAATATCCTCAACAACAGTTGTAACCTGCTCTGCGGGGAATTTATAAGCCACACCAAACCGTGGCGATTTACCAGTATAACCAAGAGCCTCTTGTATTTTTCTTGAATTAATTTTGATGACAATACCATCTAGGCCGTAGTCGAGGCTGTCTTTTTTATTAGTCCAATGTTTATAAAAATCTTGAATTTCTTTCACTGTAGAACAGACTTTATGATGTGGATTTGTTTTAAATCCAAGTTTGGAGAGAAGTTTTATTTCTGAGTCCTGAGTTGTAATCATTAAGGAATTACCGCCAATCTCCATATTGTCATCCTCGGGTACTCCCGGGGATCCAAGTTCTGAATTTTGCAGACTGGATTCCAGCCTTCGCTGGAATGACAAAGGAGAAAGAGTCGGCACAACAGCAGAATACGAATCGATATCGTAGATGAATGAATTCAAATTACGACTCGATACTATTTTTGGATCAAGCTGACGAATAGATCCAGCTGCGGCATTTCGTGTATTTGCAAAAGGTGCTTCCCCGTTTTTTTCTCTTTCTTTATTTATTCTCTCTAATTCCTTTTTAGAAAGCCAACATTCACCCACAGCCACCAAATCAATTTTTTCACTCAGTGAAAGTGGAATACTTTTTATTGTTTTTAAATTTGAAGAAACATCTTCACCGATTTCACCATCACCACGCGTAGCTCCCTGCTTGAATTCCCCATCCTTATACGTAAGAACAATTTTAAGTCCGTCTATTTTAAGCTCAACACAATATTCTAATTTTTCGTGACCCAAAGAATCATCTTTCTCAATTAATCTTTTTATTTTTTCATCCCATTTTACAAGCTCATCAAAATCAAAAACATCATCATAGGACCATTGCTTAACTTCATGCTTAACCTTTTTAAATTCTTTCAGAGGAGTACTACCAACTCTCTGTGTAGGACTTGAATAATTCTTTAATTCAGGGAATTGTTCTTCGAGAGAAACAAGATCTTTTAATAAAGAGTCGTAGGCCTCATCGCTAATCTCTGGTTCATCCAAGGTGTGATATTTATGAGAATGTACAGAAATAAGACTTCGGAGCTTTGAAGCTCTATCTTTAATATCTTTAGGTATTTTCTGGACCATATTAATATCTTACACTATATCCTCTTTCAAGGCGACGTAAATTCGCTGGATCGCAAGTATTGTAACCGCGGGAGTCAATTACAGTAGAACCTCCACTTTTACTAACTGTGACATCAGCACAAGGCTTACTTATTGTAGGCACTGCGCCAACATATTCCATATACATTCTGAAGGTTGAAGTAGCTGAAGACTCATCGCCAGTCGTTACTGTAGTAGTATCTATCTGATTGCAAGTTACGGTAGCTGGATCACTAGTCGAAGTTGCAAATACAGCCTTGGCTATATCAAAATATTCAGCACATTCAAGTCCTGAATCAGCAGCATAAAAAGCAAGCTCTGAATCTCTCCCTGCCCCAGAGAGCTTGATTTCTTTCATTGTAATAGCAACAATTCCAAGACCGAGTGCAAGCACAAGAGTTGATATAATAACAGCAAAAAGAACAGTAAATCCCTTATTTCGATTTATTATCATATCCATATTATTGCATTTTTCTTGAGTATTTTTTGCTTTGGTATTTTTACACGAGTTTTTACCCTGAGCTTGTTGTGCCGATATTATTTTAATTTGATTATTACTCAT
>CAIZIN010000069.1 GCA_903933085.1 uncultured bacterium | reverse complement strand
TTCTCCAATATTCTCAACTTAGCGCTTCTTGATCTCGGATTCATCGAAATCTCATCTTTTGTTGCAATAATCGGTCTTTTTGTGAGTATTAAAGCCCCTTCTTCTTTTACTAATTCCTTAAAATATTGTTTAACAATTCTGTCTTCAAGACTATGAAATGAAATGACAGCTATTCTTCCTTCTTTATTTAAAACTTTCCAACCCTCTTTCAGAACTTCTTCTAAAATTTCCAACTCTCGATTAACTGCGATTCGTAATGCCTGAAAAGTTCGTGTTGCTGGATGTATTTTTCCAAATCTATAACTCGGTGGAACGGCTTTTGAAATCACATCTACCAATTCCGAAGTCGTTTTCAAAGGCTTTATCTTTCTTGCATCAACAATCGCTTTTGCAATCCGTCTTGAATGTTTTTCATCTCCAAAACCAAACAAAATATTCGCTATTGTATCCTCTGCCCAATGATTCACTATATCCTCGGCCGTTACATCACTTTCTACTGCCTCCTTCTTCAATGTCATAAGAAGTGGCTCATCTTTCAAAAACGAAAGTCCTCTTCCGCCATATTCAAGTTGGTCTGAACTCCATCCTAGGTCGAGGAGGATTTTGTCCACACCAACTAAATTATGACTCTCCAAGATTTTAGAAATATTTCCAAAGTTATCATTTTCTAAAATCAGTCTGCCGTTATATTCAGACACTAGCTCTTGCCCACGGGATATCGCATCAGTATCGAGGTCAGTCGCAATAATCTTTATCTCTTTTCCCGAAGCAAGCATCGCTCTAGTGTGTCCGCCACCACCAAAGGTTCCATCAAAAACGATGTCGCCATCTTTAAGATCTAAACCCTGTATTGATTCCTGTAAAAGTACACTTATATGCATTTTGAATTTAATTTTATATTTTTCATAATCTGAATTTCTGTTTTAACTAAATTCTTAATTCATAATTCTTAATTCTATCCTCAAAACGCACCCACCTGCCCTAGCTTTTCAGCTAAAGCATCGGCTTGCTTTACAACTTTGTCTTTATACTCATTCCACGCGTTCTCATTCCAAAGTTCAACACGGTTATGAACACCTGCGAACACAACCTTTTCTTTTATCTTTGCAAAATCACGAAGATACTCTGGAATCAAAACACGTCCAATTGCATCCACTTCGATTTCAGATGCACCTGCGAGCATAAACCTGTTAAAGCCTCTAGTATCAGCTGTAAACATACTCATCTCTCCCAACTTCTCAGAAATTTTTTCCCATGCTTTGAGGGTATACATAAATAAACAATTATCCAATCCGCGAGTTATCACAATTTTCTTCCCGATTTCCTTTCGGAATTTCGAAGGAACCGAAACTCGGTTCTTATCATCAAAATTGTGTGTATATTCGCCTATGAGCATGGTTGCTAATGTTAAATTTCAAATTATAAATTTTTAAATAAATCTATCTGACATTCCTGCGAAGGCAGGAATCCAGTCTGAAAATTCAGAACCTGGATCCCTGCATTCGCGAGGATGACACAAAATATAGTCGTGGGTACTCTTCTTATTTTGTGTCAATTTTTCATTTTAAATTTGAAATTAGTGAGGAAATTACTATTTCCCACTCTGTCCCACTTACTTACCATTATATCCCACAATACACCAGCGCACAACAAAGTTATCCACAGAAAAACACAGTAGGTAGTAAGTGGCCCTTAGTCAATAGCAATAACAAAATACCCACATTTTACTTTGTAAAATATGGGTAAAGTATAAAAAAACCGCAACAACTCAACGTTTGTCGCAGTTACAGTGGACCCATGCTTTAAGTTGTATAATTTGTCTCATTCTCAATTCCCCAATCTCAATCTTGAACTTCTGAAATGCACCTGAAGCATTAGTCTCTATTGGATTTAAACTTTCATAAAGCGTTTGACCACATCTGATAATAAATTTGTCAGAGTCTCTAAAGCCATAATCAATCATTTTCACTTTATCAAATTCATCTATACAAAAATTATCAGCTTTTGTAAAGGTGTGTGGACTTACTTGCCAAATAAATCCTGAATAATAACTAATTTGCATCAATATGTCCAAATCATCAAACTCCGTCCATGTTATAACTCTTTTTGCATATGGCATTATGTTCACAAAACCAAAAAATGAAAAAAATGTTGGCATAAGAAATGGATTTTTTGTCTTCTTCCACCCCCTTTTCTCTCTTAAATTCGCATAGATTCCACGTGCATAGAAATGTTCAAGAATACCACTCACATTGAGCAACCGTTCTTTGATGGATGTAGTTTTTATGCAAAAATATGCATCTGTGACGTCTTTAAACAATCTATTAGATTTTAGATTGTTCAACCTCGCCACTTTCAAAACAAACCCCAATCTCGGAAAGACAATCACAATTCTATCCTTACCAGTTTTAATAATGTGCATTTTTACCTTTCTGTTGTTTCTTTCGAAAGATTACACCACACCCCACCAAAATGCAAACGAGCCAAACCCTTTGGGTTTGGTTCGTTTATTGTTCACTTTATAACTTTCAACTTTCTACTTAATATAGCCACCGCCCTTAAATACTTAAAGAAGGGCGGGGCTCAAGAATAACACAAGGCCACTTCTTGTATTCCAACAGTAGTTGATACCCGAGAGTGGTGCTAATTCACTTCGCTCATAAGGAAACAAAGTCGAATATAGTCGCGAGCACACTTCTTATTTTTCTTGAGGCTTCATCAACGGAAACATCTGCGTTTCTCTTATCGGCTTATCCAAAAGGAAGGAGAAGAATCTTTCTCCGAAACCGAAACCGAAAACTGGTGGCATACCATGTTCAAGCATTTCAACAAACTCTGTATCAGACATCATAGCCTCTTCATCCCCTTCTGTGATTAATTTATTTTGTATTTCGAATCTTTTTGCTTGATCTAGCGGATCATTTAGCTCAGCATGAGCTCGTCCAATTTCACTTCCGGCAATTATAGGCTGGAACATCTCTGTTTTTCTTGAATCGTTCTTATTCTCTTTTGAAAGTGGAGCTACAATCTTTGGATGATTCACAAGATACGCAGGACCAGAAATATTTTTTCGACAGTATTTCCACAATGAATCCATCATTCTCTCTCTATTTTTCCCATCAAATTTCACACCTAATTTTTCTAATGCGTCAGCCATATCTTTTTCACTCGCTTCAAGAACATTCACGCCTGTTTGTTTCTCAACCTCCTCAACATAGTCAATTTCTTTCCACTCAGACGCTAGATCAAAAGTGTGTCCTCGAGTTGTAAATTCTGTTTTTCCAAAAACTTCCTGTGCAAGTCTAATATACAAATCTCGTACTAATTTTTTACCTTCATCTAAATTCATAAAAGCTGCGTAACATTCCAAATTAGTAAACTCCTGTAAATGATCAGGGCTAGTGCCTTCATTTCTATATACTTTTCCAATTTCAAAAGTTCTAGGGAATCCGCCAGCCATTAATCTTTTCTGCCATAGTTCCCCCACAGAAATTCGCAAGTATACATCTATATCAAAATCATTATGATGAGTTTTAAATGGTCGAGCCTCAGCTCCTCCGGTTGTTATTTCCAAAGTTGGAGTTTCAACCTCCAAGAAATCTTTCCCATTAAAAAAATCTCTAGCGGTTCTCCAGAACTTTGCTTTCTTCACAAAATAATCACGAATCTCATCATTGCCCAAAAGATCAAGATATCTCTTTCTAAATCTTTCATCAGCGTCTTGTAGACCGTGCCATTTTTCAGGCAAAGGCAAAAGAGTTTTTGTAAGCATGCGCCATTCCGAAATTTGAATTGTTTTTTGACCCGTGCGAGTAACAAAAAGAAAACCAGTCATTTCAACAAAGTCTCCAATATCTACAACATCAGAAAAAAGTTCAAAAGCATCTTTTGTACTATCTTCATTTTTTAGAAGAGCTTGAAAATTTCCAGTTCCATCAAAAAAGTTTAGGAAAATTAGGGCTCCTTGTGCACGAACAGACATTACTCGCCCACCAAGTGTAACAACCTCTTGCGATTCCGAAAGGTTATCAAAATCCTCTGTCGCTTTTAATACAGTATGAGTAACAAAAGAAGTTGATGGATAAGCATCAATTCCTTTTTCTTTTAGTTTTTCTAGTTTTGCTAGGCGAACATCGCGTAATTCATCGAGTGAAGCCATGTTTCAAATGTAAAATTAATAATGTAAAATTAAAAATTGAATTAAATTCCTAATTCTTAATTCCTAATTCTTAATTCTTCCCCTACGCTATTGATATTATTTTATAATCAACAACACCAGCAGGTGTAGTTAATTTAAATGTATCACCTTTCTTCTTTCCCATCAATTCTTTTCCAAGTGGAGAAATATTTGAAATTTTTAGTTGTGCTGTATCTGATTCTTCAGAACCTACAATTGTATATGTCTTTTCTACTTTATCAGCAATTTTTTGTATAGTTACAGTTGAACCCATATTCACGCTATCGCTATGTTGAAAAGTAACAATCTCAGCATTTTTTAAAATATCTTCAATTTTTATTATTCGATCCTCAACATTAGCCTGCATTTCTCGAGCGGCATGATATTCTGCATTTTCAGAAAGATCGCCGAGTGCACGAGCATACTCCAAATCTTCCGCAATTTCCTTGCGTTTCTTTGTCTTCAAAAGTGTAAGCTCTTCTTTAAGTTCCTCTAGTTTTTCTTTTGTGAGATAGTGTTTTGTTGTATCCATAAGAAGATATAATAGCAGAAAAAGAGAAAAATACAAGACTGACTGACGTTAGAATTGTCATAGATGTTCTATGTGTTCAAAGTGTTCCATTTGTAAAGCTTCGCGCAAATTTGACATTTGCGATTTTGGTAGTAGATTATCAGAGGAAATCAACCCCAATTAAACCGCACACCAATATTAATAATGTACAACGTTGCATTCAGATATACAGCCAAAACAGGAGCCCACAGAGGGGTCTGCACATGGACAACATTCGAATCGAAGGAAGAGTTTGATAATTGGTATACTGATGAACACAGAGAGAGAGAAGAGGTTATAGCGAAAGGAGTTTCAAACGAGACATGTATTGAACTTACACGCCAGACACCTCTTTCTAGTCGTCTCCGTGTCGCTCTCCACAATAGCACAAACTCCGAAACCGGAGAAACTAATGAATTCATCTTTGGATTGGAAATCGAAAAACTTAAAATGCTTGGAGTAATCTAAGCCCAAACCGCCACCAGAATTTCTGGCGAGCGGTTTTATTTTCACTTAACTTTAATTTTAGCTATATTTCACAACACAACTTGACTTTTAGTGTAAATCATTATAATATATCTTATGGGAAAAGTTCCCGAATGACAACAAACAACCATTAGATCGATATAAGAATGAAAGCAAGAATGACCAGGCGTGATGAAGCAGAACTCAATGAACTGCTCACACCCTATTTCAGAAAAAAAAGAGGGATGATCCCAAAAGGATACAGGCCTGTGGTATGGGTGGGGGTCGAACAAATTGAGCCACTGCCCACAATTGCCGTCCGACTTGTTGAAAGTGCCAACAGCACTAAGACGACTCGTCGGAAGGCACCTACTAAGAGGACCAGGAAGCTTCGTGAGGACATCCAAGCCTTGCCACTCGTGGAACTAAACCTTCATACGAAGGTTTATCGTCTCCTCGTTGGAGACAAAAAGAAAAATATCAGGACTATCGGTGACCTATACACATGGGTTTCTCAGAAAGAGGAAGAACTCCTCGCGATCCCACGTTTCAAGCAAGGTTCGCTCACCCAATGCCGTGAAAAACTCAAAGCCGCCGGCTTCGAGCTCCGCTAGGGACTAAATTCTTAGCCCTCCCCCAGACCCTGCCAAAGCATAGCTTTCGGCAGGGTCTTTTTCTATCCCCAGGAAACCCTGCCCGGTTTACGGACTGGATTTAAACACTGGAGGACGGGGGTGAATGAGGGTATTTATTCTGTATAGCACAATGAAAAGGAAACCCTAGGCGAAGCGAAGCGTAGTCCGATGAGGGCATCATTATTTTCCCCCATAAATAAACTCAAGATCTAAAATCAACCTCTCTGTTTTAGGTACAGACATTTGGCACTTGAATTGAGTCTAACATTTCATTCGGAGTTTTTCCATTTAAACCACAATGCTCAAGGTTGTTGTAATAGTCATTCCAAATTCTAATCTTCTTCTTTAAATCATTTGGATTTCTAA
>CAIZIN010000068.1 GCA_903933085.1 uncultured bacterium | reverse complement strand
TCGAAAGGATGACACATGAGAATGGAATTTTAATTAGAAAATTAAGAAATTATTTAAAAATTTTAAATTAAAAATTACAAAATTCTACTAAATATGTTCATATCATACTCAATATTAATAGCAGCACTTGGTGGTATTGGCCCAGCTTTAATATGGTTGTTTTTTTGGTTACGTGAAGATGAACACCCTGAACCTAGAAAAATAATCCTTGTAACATTCCTTTTTGGAATGGTCGCCGTTCCACTCGTACTTCCTTTTCAATATTTTGTTTTAAAATATCTTGGCGGATCAGAAGAATTATCAACGGTAATGGCAAGTAGCGCATTGCTAGCTTTTTTAATTGTTTTTCTTTGGGCATCAGTTGAAGAAATTCTTAAATATATCGCTTCCCACCTTCTATTTCTACAAAGAAAAGAAATAGATGAACCGATGGATTGGATTATTTATATGATTTCAACAGCTTTAGGTTTTTCCGCAGCAGAAAATGCTTTGTTTTTAATAAGCCCATTACTCGAAGGAGATGTCACCAGAAGTTTAGCTACTGGTGATTTACGTTTCATAGGCGCCACCCTTCTACACGTAATGTGCTCTGCTGTTATTGGTGTATTTTTAGCTTTCTCATTTTACAAATCCAAACATTTTAAAACCATATACCGAACATTAGGTATATTAACTGCGATTTTTTTGCATACTGCCTTTAATTTGTTTATAATTAACAATGAACATTCCACAATGACAGTTTTCAGTTTTGTGTGGATTGCAATAATTATCCTAATTTTAATCCTTGAAAAAATCAAAAGACTTAACCCTATTGTTTTTATCCAATAAATAAATGATGTGTAAGTAAATATTATTAGATATAATACTTAGATGAAAGGATGAGTTTTTAAGTATATTCATGGAAATAAATATTGAAAGAAATTTGAGTTTTATTATAAAAACACTAATCAACAAATCCTTAACCGGATTAAAACTAAAATAAATTATGAAAAAGAAACCTTCGTTTTTCGAAAGGCTCACAGGTAGTGTAAATATAGATGAAGATAATGAATTCGAAATCATCGAACCTGCAACAGAATCATTGACCGAAAAAATAAACGATTCCTGGATAGATGATACTGAAGGCCAACTAGCTGTAGATGTGCATCAAGATGATGACTCTGTGATTGTAAAAACAATGACCGCAGGCGTAGACCCAAGCGATATAGAAATCACCGTATCTAGAGACGCCATAACAATTCGAGGGAAAAGACAAAGTGCTCATGAAGTACATGAACATAATTATTTTCATAAAGAATTATATTGGGGATCTTTTTCACGTACAATAATGTTACCTTGCGAAGTAGAATCTGAAGAGTCTGTAGCAAAAGAAGACCATGGACTTCTCACAATCATACTTCCAAAGATCGATAAAAATAAACAAACAAGAATTAAAATAAAATAAATACCAAATAGGATATAATATTATCCCCACAAACTAAAAACCCCTTTAATTTTTAAAGGGGTTTTTAGTTTAGTTTGTATTTTCTTGATTGAAAATTACAAAATCTGTCTTAAATAATCTAATACAAATATTATATATTGTATAAGTTATAAAAAACGCAGAGAGTACATCTATAGAATAATGTCTATGAGAAAGTAGTACTACACCACCAAAAAGAACCGCTATTCCAATAAAAAGATATCTTAAATTTTTATTCTTATAAAACATAAGTGCCATAAGAAATGGCAAACCCGTATGAGCCGAAAAAAATAAATCTCCACCAAAAGTAAAATCTCGAATGATTCTTGCTCCAGTTACAATAGCCATTTGATCTGGAAAAGGACCAATGTGTGTGATGCTAATAAAAACAGAACGAATAACAATGAAAAGGGCGGTACTCTTTAAAATAAATGGTAATTTTTGTGGTCTGATTGCACAAAGAAGAGCTACAAAAAAAATAAGTACCACAGGCCCAAAAACAAAAAAACCATCCAAATCATAAACCTTTGTATTACTAAGAATTATATCAGTAACTGCATTACTCGCCCTTTCGGTGGCATATGTGCCGGCATAAAAGTTTATTATTAAACTACCAAACAGTGCTACGATTCCGGCAAAAAGTGACTCTAAATAATGTTTATCAAAAAAGTATTTTTTATATGTTTGCATTTTTATTTAAAAATTTAATTATTCTACCTGTGAATCGTCTGATCTTTTGTATGTGGTTTCGAAAACAAAACAACGTGAACAAAGTTTATCACATATCGCCAAGCTGTAAATATAACACCTTCTTGTTCAAATCTTCGAGGAGAAGTTTTTATTTTAAAATCCATAGAAAATTTTGTTTTCCCAAATTTATGAGCCCGCCTTACAGTGTCTGTATCATCCCCATAAAAAAGAATCTCCGTATTAAGACCTCCCATTTTTTCCAATACACTTCTCCGTATTGCAAAATTTCCGAAAATAGCTGTGTATCCAAGAAAATAGTAGACGGGTAGAATGATTAAATAATAAAAAAACCAGACAAGAATTTTTGTCCACAAAGAAATACCTTCGTAGATATAAGGTCCGCTCAAAGTTGCAAGGATTAAATCCTTACCAAATTTTTCCACAATTTGTTCATACCATCCAGGAAACATTTTTGTATCAGCATCTACAAACGCGACTATATCACCAGTTGTCTCATTTATACCCCGTTGCCTAGCAAACATTACCCCCTTTTTTTCTTCACTTATAACACGCACACCTTGATATGATCCTGCTATTTCTCTAGTTTTATCCGTACTTCCATTATCAACAACGACAATTTCATGAAACTTCCCCATAGACTTAATGATAGAGTCGAGACAGTCTTCAATATATTTTTCTTCATTATAAGCCGGAATAACAAGGCTGACAGTTGGCGGATTAAGGGTTTCCATATATCCATTCATTATAATATATTTAATCAAAAAAATCCCAAAATATGACTGAAAGGAATTAGGAAAATGGAAATACTCTTGTGGCGTGACCCCGGACGAAAGCTCTTCCAGAGCTTTCTTCCTCAGTACAAAATAAAAAACTCCCGAATGGGAGTTTTTTCTTTTGTGCTGAGGACCGGGCGGCGGTCACAAATATTTTTCCTGTGCGACTTGTTTTTGTTTACAAAAACAGAAGTGCCCTTGTGGTAAAAAATTTCGCGATCAAGAATATTTTTCTGGTGAAAAATTTCCTGACCACACCTCGCACCGTCGTGCTCCGGTCTTGCGCTCAGGTACTCACCTGAGCTCACCCCGACTCGCTCCCAGATTTACTAATCTGGGTCCCGCTCCGTCTTTCGACCCCGGACGAAAGCTCCAACAAGTATTTTTCTACTGAAAAATCTTTTTGGCATACCTCACGCCGTCGCGCTCCGGTCTTGCGCTTGGGTCCCTACCCCAAGCTCACCCAGAGCTTTCTTCCTCAGCACAAAATACAAAAATCTCATCCTATAATAGGATGAGATTTTTGTATTTTGTGCTGAGGACCGGGGTCGAACCGGTGACCCTTCCCTCTTCAGGGGAATGCTCTACCAACTGAGCTACCTCAG
>CAIZIN010000067.1 GCA_903933085.1 uncultured bacterium | reverse complement strand
CCCCAGGGCAAGCCCTGGACCCATTGGGAGTTCGCTTCGCTCACCCAATGCCGTGGCAAGCCACGGGGTATTTACCTTTTGTTCGCAACTACACTCGGATGTCGTGAGTGAGATTACTCACTCACACACCGCTCGTTTGTTAGAATAAACTACCTTTACACTCAAATACCCACATAAACCTAAGATTTGCCAACTTAGTATTATCTGTGGCATAAAACAAATATTGATATGTTTTTGTAATAAGTTTCAAACTGATACGGCAGGTACTTTAGAAGGTTAGAATGTGTATAAAAAACACCATTTAAGTGTTTTTTAATTTTATATCTACTAAAAAACTTTCAAATAAGCCTATAAACCAATTAAACAAACCCGCGTGCAAACAAAAAAAATTATACTTGTTGTAGAAGATGAAAAAAGCCTCCGAGAAGCCCTTGTCGATATGCTCACTATGAAAAATTTCATAACGATTGAAGCAAAAAACGGTAGAGAAGGGGTAGAGTTAGCCCTCTTAAAGCACCCAGACCTTGTATTACTTGATATTATAATGCCAGAGATGGATGGTTTAGCCACACTTAAAAAGATACGAGAAGATAAATGGGGAGTAAATATACCTGTTATAATTTTAACGAACTTAAATACAGTCAAAGATCAGCTTATTGATGATAAAGTAGCAAATAGACCTACTTACTATTTAATTAAATCAAACTGGAAACTTCTTGATATCGCTAAAAAAATTGAAAAAATACTAGCAATATAATATTTTATGAATAAAAATCAAACTATTTCAATATCCGATGATACAATCTTCAAACTTAAGATCTTGGCTGAGGAAAAAGAAAGTGTGCGAAGAAAGCTTATTGTTACAGCAGAAAAACTCCGTCTTAAAGCTAAACAGCTTGCAATAACAGCCGAAGAAAAAGAAAGTGTACGAAGAAAACTTGCTATCACAGCAGAAAAACTTGTAGCAACAGCTAAAGAAAAAGAAAGTGTACGACGTGAGTTGGTTATAACAGCCAAAAAACTAAGACTTAAGGCAAAACAACTTGCTGTAACAGCTAAGGAAAAAGAAAGTGTACGAAGAAAACTTGCTATCACAGCAGGTAAGCTAAAAAAATCTCGAGAGACATTAGAAAGAAAAGTTATTGAACGTACAAAAAGTCTAGAAATGGCTCGAGCAAAAGAGGAGGCAATTTTACTTTCAATCGGTGACGGACTTATTGCTACAGATGAAAAAGGGCAAATAATACTAATAAACAAAACAGCAGAAAAACTATTAGAAAAGCAGAGTAAAGATGTTATGGGAAAAATATTCTCTGAAACCATTCTCTTAGAAGATGAATATGGAACTACTATTCCACTAGATAAGCATCCGGTAAGTATGGCTCTACTTGGAAACAAGATTTCCACAAAAAATATTGCGGACACTATATATCATGCCAGAAAGGATAAAAGCAGATTTCCTTTAGCTATTATGGTCACTCCTGTTACTTTAGAAAAAAAAGTAATCGGAACTATCAAAGTTTTTCGAGACATAACAAACGAGCATCAAATCGATCGAGCGAAGACTGAATTTGTATCACTCGCCTCTCATCAACTTCGCACACCACTTTCTACAGTGAGTTGGTATACCGAGATGCTCTTAGAAGGGAACATCGGATGTTTAAATGAAAAACAAAAAAAATATTTAACAGAAGTCTATAGAGGAAATCAAAGAATGATAGAACTCGTAAATGCATTACTTGATGTCTCTCGATTAGAACTCGGAACATTCACAATCGAACCTAAACCAGTAGATATAGTCAAGTTAGCTAAAAGCGTAATACACGAACAAACCCCTCAAATGGATTATAGAAAAATAAAATTTTCTTTTTTACCAGAAAAAATTCCAATAATCGATGCTGATCCAAAACTTATTAGAATGATAGTACAAAATATTTTATCAAATGCAATAAAATATACTCCTGAAGGTGGAAAGGTTGAAGCTTCAATCTCATTAGCTGACAAAAAAAATATTATATTTAAAGTTTCTGATAGTGGATATGGTATACCAAAAAATCAGCAAGATAAAATTTTTACAAAATTATTTAGAGCTGATAATGTTAGAGAAAAAGACACAGACGGGACTGGGCTCGGACTCTATATTGTAAAATCAGTTGTCGAGAACTCTGGAGGAAAAATCTGGTTTGAATCTACTAGAGAAAAACCAGGAACAACTTTTTTTGTAACATTACCAATTAAAAGAATAATTAGTGAATAAAAAATAACTAGCTATATAATACTTATATGAAAACACAATTAACAAAAAATAAAAAAACAATTTTAGTAATTGAAGATGAACGTCCATTACTTGAAGTGGTAAATGAAAAGTTATTAGAAAACGGATTTGGTGTCATCACTGCCAGAAGTGTTGATCAAGTATTTAATGCAATGCTAGATAAAAATAATTTAGGTATTATAGCCGCAAGCAATATCAAACAAGCTCTCGATCACCTAGAAAATCTCGAACAAGTTGACGCAATATGGCTAGATCATAATTTACTCGGCAAAGAAAATGGCATTGATTTCGTAAAAAAGTTTAAGGCAAATGGTGGACGTTGGAACAAAATACCCATCTTTGTTATTTCAAATACCGAAAGCTCAGAAACAATAAAATCATATGTTGACCTTGGTATAAGTAAATACTACGTCAAAAGTAATCATAAGCTAGATTCAATAATCAACGATATAAATCTAACCTTAAACTAAACCTGGACTTAGAGAGTTTTAAACAATTTCTTTAGTTAAAAATTAGATATAGTCGTAATATTCTCCTTACTAAAACGGCTTAGAGAGTATGAATAACTTCAACGATACCGACTTAATTGGTAAAATTACAAACACAGAAATAAAATTAGTAGCTGGAATTATCACCGGAGCGATATTAATTGCAATTTTCTTCGTGTATACCATACCTTATTTTTATGATAATAAAAATATTAGTCAAAACAATAACAGCGCAACAGTTATAGATAGTTTACAAAAAAATACGACAGCGACTACAACAAATAAAATTATCACCCCTCCTGAAGTCAATATCTAGTATATTTTTTAATATGACCGCCTAAGCCTTTCTTGTAAGGCTTTATAGGCAGGCTTGGGTTTCATATCCTTATCCCAAAGCAAACTAGTACCGTAAACCAGAGGATACCTATCTGAACGTGTTGTGGAGCCATACAGATCTGTACTCCCCCAAGTGGTATAAGATGTACAGTTCGATGCTTTCAGGCACACATCCAACGCTAAGACGTATTGATTAATTTGCTCCTGAGCATCATCCCCAGTTACATCTATTTCAGATATACGAACTAAGAGACCTAACTCAGCTAAAACATCCATATGATTCTTAAGTTGATTAGCATCAAAATAATCACCATCATTATAAACATGTGCTTGAAAACCAACCCCATCTATCGGGACATTTCTTTGTTTAAGTCTTTTCACAAGAGCCAACAAGGCCTCCCAATGTTGCCCATCTCTCTCAACACCATAATCATTCAAATATAACTTTGCTTGAGGATCAGCTTTATGAGCAGTTTCAAAAGCTAAATCAATATAATTTTCACCCATAGCATCAAACCAAATATTATGATCTAATCCTGTCCCCCAATTTTTATACAAAACATTCTTTTTAGAAAATACCTCATTTACAACATCCCATTCAGATACCCTTCCTTTAAAGTGATTAACTACTTTTTCTATATGATCAACCATTATTTTTTGTCTATCTTCTCTTCGACTTTTAGTCATCCAGAGCGGGCTACTTTTAGCATATACGAGCGTATGCCCATGAACTTTCATGTCATTCATCAACGCAATATCAACAAGCTGATCAGATTCTTCAAATACATAAACATTTGGCTGAGGATGAATAAACTGAGGTTTCATACTATTTTCAGGAGTCATAATACTAAACTGACTTAAAACTAAATTCCTATACTGTTCATCAGCAAACAATCTCCCAATAGATATAGCGGATCCAATTTTAATTTTTCTAAAATTAATACCTGCCAAATAACGTAAACTGTCTGGATTACTTTTACCCAAATCAAAAGAAGGGGCTTGAATAAGCCTCACACTACCTCCGTTAAGAGACTGAATATTTAATTTAGAAAGTGTCCAACCCCTTCCTAAAATAGTACTATCTGCCCCAAACCAAATTTGACCACTTTCAAAAATATCATGATTAGGGATACTTCCAAGTACACGACCATTTTTAAAAAAAATAATCTGATTCTCTGTATACTCAAAGGTAATATCCACCTTAGATTCTATAGACACATCGTAGACCCTCATATCAGTCGGTCCTGATGAAATACCATTCCAAATACGTACAGTAATAATATTTTTCACAGCATCAAAGTTTATATCGACACTCGGACTCTCATAACGCCACTCATCATAAATTATAGGTGGTTTACTATAGAGCCTAAATGAAGCCTGATTATCTATTTCAGACAAAGAAAATGTAATTTTAAAGTCACCATCAATTTCAATGTGGCTGTTTAAATTTAGAGGAGGATTAAGTTGTCCGACTGATCCATCACTATGGACAATTTCACGACCTAAAGGTTTGAAATAAATACCACGATCTGAAACTGTAGCGCCAGGAAAATGCGACCAATCTAATCCGCTCACAAGATTTATGTTTTTATTTTTATAATTTACAGACAACAAAAATATTAGAAAAATAATAAAAGTTCCTATTATAATAAAATCTTTTGTTCTTAATTCTTTCATTATTTTACGCTAAAGATTATTTTTTACTCGTCTTAAAGGCTGATGAGTCACTAGTCGTTGTGCCAATACTATTTTTAGCAACAAGACGGAAATAGTAATTAGTGTTAGGTTTTAAATCTGAAATATCAGACTTAACAGAAACCGCACTAGTATTTGCAATTAAAGTTAATTCTGCGGTATTTTTAATTGAATCAGTGCTAAAAACTGAACTTGTACTATATTCAAAATGATAACTTGTATCTTCACCGTTTGAAGAAACTACAGCATGGAGGGTGGCGCTAGAGACTGTCACATTTGAGGCCTTCTGGTTAACAACCTTTGGGGCTGTTGCTTTTGTCACAACTCCAGAGGTCTTAAAATTTAACACTGAACCATTCACTGTTCCAAACTGATTTTGACCATTCACTCGGAAAAAATATACAGTCCCAGAATCAAGACCAGACACTGATACAGACTCACTCAATGTGTTATTTCCATTTCCAATTGATGTAGGTGCTGAATTATCTCCTAAACTTGCTGTTTTCCCATACTCAAACCAATATTCAGTATCGGCCTGATTTGGATCAATTTCACCATTTAGATTTACAGAGTTATCTGTAATATTGCTTGCTGATAAAGTTTTTACAGAAGGTGCACTTCCAACTGGCGAAGCAACACCTTCGGTTGTTTTGAATGAATATTTTGTACCAACAACCTTACCATAACGGTTTTCTGCTACGATACGGAAGAAATATTCGGTATTTTTAGAAAGACCTATTATATACGCAGGCGCATTAAAATTTGTAAACCCAGACCCAAGAATTTGAGAATTGGTTTTGCTTCCCAACTCAGAAGTAGATCCATATTCATACCAATAATTGGTAGAGGCACCATTAGGTATTACTTGCCCAGTAAGAACAGCCGTTGTATCAGTTGGTAAACCCTTACGTGTAATAACTATCGGAATTCCAACTAAATACGCTTGAGTTTGGGTTTCATCTCCAGAATTTACATTATTTACTATCTCCGAAGGAGTCAGATTAATTGGAATATTTGAAAAATACATAAGACCTCCAATAAGAAGTAATACCACTATTGAAACGATTGTTATTGCTGTTGTTTTGTTCATATTATATTAAATTATTTATTAAATTTATCCTCTTATTCTTCGCATTAGTACTATTAATATACAAGCTCCCAAGAGAGCCACTAAAAAACTATAGAAATTAAAACCATACACCCCACTTTGTCCAAAAATATTCATAATGATTCCACCTATAAAGGCGCCTGTTATTCCAACGATAATATCCCAGATAAATCCCCCATTCGTGTTCATCACCTCAGACGCCACCCACCCTACTAATGCTCCGAATATTATATATATTATTATTCCCATATCTTTTTTTGAGCTTTTAAATTATTAATCTTGAACAACATCTAATTTTCTTCTTTTTTTAACTTTACTGCAGCTTCTGAAGTTGATACTGTTTTCCCCATTAAAAATAATTTAATTATAGCCATGGCTATAATCCAATACACAAACATAGCCAATATAGTTGTCCATTCAAAAATACTACCTGTCACTTGAGAAATACCAAATACATTAAGAAATGGTATTGCAAAAATATGAGTTATGTTATAAATAAAACTAGTAAAACTTGCCGTTGGGTTTGCTCCAAATAGCTTTAATGCGAATCTGAAAACTAACAATGTCTCTATTACACTTAAAATGTACCAAAGTATTTGAGTGCCATGATAAATAGGTTTTGTGCTTGGGGAATTAAATGAGTTCATATACACAGGAGCCGTATTCTTAAGGAGGATATTACAGTGTAATTAAATATATTAGGTTGTAATACATTTTGTTTCAAGACGACATACAGTACATGCCCCCAAACATATGTTTGGGAGCACCTATAAAAAAGCAGCTTCGTCAGCTGTTTTTTTATAAATCAACCTATATGTTCCATTGTGTAATTTACAAACATTTTTTACGGCTTAATAGGTGATGACTCAATCACCATTTAGTATTTAGAACGATGGAGTCTAAAAAATTATGAAAAAAATAAACACAAATTATATAGGATTCGCAGTTGTGATAGTTATGGTAGGGATATCACTTCCCGCCTTAGCAAAACAAATAGATAATGTATTAATTGTTAGCGAATCAGTAGACGTGAGGCAAAATTTTGAAAAAGAGGCAACAACCTCTAGTAGAGCTAACATTAAAAATGATGACAACCTAGGGTCTAGTAGTGAAAAAAATAAGTCACCCACATCAACAAAAATAGATAACGATAATAAAGGAAATAACACCACTGACACAATTAATAATGCAGAATTACACAGAAGTAGTACTGCAAGTTTTGTAGAAAATCTACTCATTATTGCAGATCGAAATCCGAGAATCGGAGAGGAAGTCAGGATAATAGCTAAGGAACAAAATGATTCTGCCACAACCACTGAAAAAGCGATGAACAACATAGAAAACCGCGGATTTTTAAAAACCCTTATCTTAGGTGATGATTATAAAAACTTAGGCGTAATTCGAAGTGAAGTTACAAAAACAGAAAATCAAATTGAAAAAATGAAGCTTCTAATTTCTAAAACAATAGATATGGACGATAAACTTGAATTAGAAAATCAATTAAAAATTTTAGAAGGTAATCAAATAAAAGTAAACGAATTTATCAAAACTCACGAAAATTCTTTTAGCTTTTTAGGTTGGTTTGTAAAATTATTTAACAATAAATAATTAAACCAAATTAAGACAACAAAAAACAGCCCTCTAAGCTGTTTTTTGTTGTCTTGTATATAAATCTCGCAGACTTAGGTCATTGGGATTTACCACCATACTAAATCTAGATTTAATTCTTGTTTCCTCCAACGCTTTCTTCATAAAGTAATTTGAGTTTTTCTAAACCCCTATGAGCATTTACAGCTACGGTGTTTTTTGTTTTTCCTAAAATAAGAGACATTTCTTCAAGAGATAGAAGTTGAACATATTTCATATTCATGACCTTTTGATATTTAGGTGGAAGTTTATTAATTAAAAGAATTAAAGATTTTCCATCTAAAAAATCAAAAAGTCTACTAGAATCATCTATACCTGGTTCGTAGCCTTTTTCAAGCAAGACATCAAGTGATGTTGTTTTTCTTTTTCTATATTCGTCGACTATTAAATTATTTAAAATGTGATACAAAAAGGCTTTCATTGTTACAATATCTCCGCCTTTAACCAAATAGTTCCATGTTTTGATAAAAGTATCTTGTACAAGGTCTTGACTAGTTGCATGATTGTGGGTTTTGAAAAATGCATACATAGCAAGTTTCTTCTCGAATTCATGATGGGCCGAGGTTAAAATCTCCTGGCGCTGTTTGTCCTTGTTTGGGTCCATATGGTTGAGCCGTAGATGGCAATGTTTTATTACACCGATATTACATCGGCGCCTTAATAATTGAAATATACCTATATATATGGTCTCCTTTTGCTTGAGTTTAGCTCTTCTTCATTACACTAACATTTCAGTGTGGCTATCTCAAAAATAAGGTGTTTATACATCTAGTATATCACACCTCCATTTCATACAACACCCCTATGGATATGTAATGTTTTATTTTTTTTAACGTCTCCATAGATATGAAAACAAACCAAAACATTAAAGATGAAAATAATAATCTATCAGATATTGAAGGTAAAGAAATTATAGAACATGTTTCAGACGAAGGTTGGACGTATATTAGAACTATAGTAGACATAATACACGAACCTGTTTTAATTTTAGATAAAAATTTTTGTGTATTAGCCGCCAATGAACCCTTTTATAAAACCTTTCAAGTTGAATCAGGAGCTACTGAAGGCAAAATTGTTTATAAACTTGGGAATGGACAGTGGGATATTCCCGCTTTGAGAAAACTACTAGAAGATATTTTACCTAAAAATACTTTTTTTAAAGGTTTTGAAGTTATTCATAAATTTCCATTCATAGGACATAAAGTAATGATTTTAAATGCTCGCCAAATTCATTTTAACAAAATACCAAACATCGACATCCTTTCACCGATAATACTACTTGCAATTGAAGACGTTACTGAAATAATATCAATTGCCGAAACTTTAACAGACCATATTAAACAACTTGAAGTAAGACTTGCCAACAGAACAAAAAAACTCGAAGAATCTGTTTTGGAAATAGAGAAAGAAATGAACGTTGTCAAAAATAAGTAATTAAGCCATTTTAGAGAATCTTGTAATATTACAGATAACGAAACGGCTTCAGAGTTAGGACACATAAATAGTGGTCGAATACGTCAAACCTTATAAAAAATAATATTAAATATCATGAATAAAAAAATAAATGCATCACGAATTAGTTTCTTGTCAGTTGGGTTCTTATCATTAGCTCTTTTCGCCTCTTTAGCCATTCCACAAAAATCAGAAGCGTCCATCACAAGTCTTCTGAGTCTTGGTTCAAGAAATGCTGATGTAACAGAGCTTCAACAGTTTTTAGGAACTAATTCAGCTATCTATCCTCAAGGGATAATTTCTGGCTACTTCGGAAACCTCACAAAAGCGGCAGTGGAACAATTCCAGGCAGCTTTTGACATCGATCAAGTCGGAGTGGTTGGCCCAACGACCAGAGCAAAAATAAATGAAATTATGGCGTCTGGTTTCGGCCTTGATATAAAAGCTCCAATCATGACAAATCTCTCAGTGCAAACTTCAAACAACAGTGCAACTATAGGTTGGACAACGAATGAAATTGCACGTGGACAGGTTTTCTATGATACTTCATATATCACAGCCAATGAAGCTACCAGCCATGCACAACAGCCATATGTAAGCGGAACACTTGCCAATGCTGGAGCTGGATTCTCACAATCAATCTCTCTTTCAGGACTTCAGTCAAACACTCAGTACTACTATGTAACTCGTGCTATCGACAATTCTGGAAATGTATCTATGAGCTTGGTTAAAACTTTCCGAACTAACTAGTAAGTATCTACCAGTAAAAACAATAAGATGCTTCGTCTTTAGTGTTTGTCCGCGGACGAAAACTAAAGTTGGAAAAACAAAAAATCACCAATTCGACCTGGTGATTTTTTGTTTTTCCAAGAATTTTTAAGATCCTTAAATATCAAAATTCTTTTGACCAATTTTTCTTATGACCGGAAGGAATTAGTACCACTCCCGGGTATCAACAGCTGTTGAAAAATGGAAATACTCTTGTGGTGCAGGATCTCACTCGTAAGCTAAACCATTAGCTTACTCTCCTACATAGTGATAACAAAAAACACACTTATACTTAAGTGTGTTTTTTAATCAGTACCATTGCGGAGGAGGTGAGAGGTCGGTCACCTCGAAATTGTATCGTCATACAATTTCTCCTCGACCCCAGAATTTTGATTTTGTTAGTTAACAAAATATCAAAATTCTTTTCGAATCTCACTCGTAAGCCAAACTCTTGGCTTACTCTCCTACGCAATGATAACAAAAAAAACACACTTATACTTAAGTGTGTTTTTTAATCAGTACCATTGCGGAGGAGGTGAGATTCGAACTCACGGTCCCCGTAAAGAGACTCCTGTTTTCAAGACAGGTGCATTCGACCACTCTGCCACTCCTCCGCATTGTTACTGATTCTTCAACCAAAACCATTTCTTTAATCTTCTTAAAGGTAGATATGGATACATATTACCTAAAATTTTACTTTTTGCAATGCATACAAACTTTTGATGTGATATAATATTTTAAATGAAACCTATTGCATGGCAAGTATATGAATTTGAACACAATGAAAAAACTTCAGACTGGTTCTGGATTGTTGGGATTATTGGCGTAACACTTGCTGTTGTGGCTATTATTTTTGATAATACACTTTTTGCTGGTCTTATTGTTATGGCAACAGTTTCAATAATTGTTTTTGGAAATAAGGAACCGCATTTATTAGATTGTGAAATAAACAAAAAAGGAATACGTGTACATAAAACTTTTTACCCATATTCAAATCTAGAAGCATTTAATGTAACAGAAGGATATTCACCAAAACTACTTCTAAAATCTTCAAAGCTATTAATGCCACTTATTAGTATTCCTATTGGAAATATTCACCCAGATGAAATAAGCCCAATTTTAAATGAAGTACTAAAATTAGATGAAAAACTTAAAGAGCCCTTCGCTCACCTTTTAATGGACTATTTGGGATTTTAATAATTATATGGTAATGTGTTTTGCATATTCACACTGTAATCCTGTGTCTATAAAACAGCTCCCATCGTTCAATGGATAGGACATAACTTTGCGGAAGTTAAGATGTAGGTTCGATTCCTACTGAGAGCACATATTTAAAAATTCTAGCTATTAAGCTAGAATTTTTAAATATGTGCTCTCAAGAAAGTCCTTGAGTATACCGTGCGAAAGCCACAAAAACTTTGACAAAATCGCTTCCCTAACTATAATAGACACCGAAACAAGTACATAACATATCAGTAAAAATGAAAGCAAAACAGACAAAAAAAGTTAAACCTCTTTTTTCCAAAGAAGAAGCCCAGCGAATCTGCGTCTCACAACCCACCATTTCAATCTGGGAGAAACTTCTTCAAATCCGAAGAAGTTTGGGAGTAAAAATCGAAAAAATTCTAAAAGAAATCTAACCCTCAACATGAGGGTTTTTATTTTACCTCCTCTCCTTACCTGAAGGTAGCAAGTATCCTAGGTCCCAAAAACTAAATCTTGCACTTATAACACTTATGATATAATAAACAATATGAAGAAAGCTTTTATCGACAGGACACCCCTTCGGTTTATAGGAGGAGCATTTATACTTATTGTTGGATTACTAGCAAGAAGTCTCTCTCTTAGCCTTCTTGGTGTTTTTGATTTAATAATAAGCCTTATATTCTTTATGAACCCCGAAATAGAATATAACAAAGCATTTAAACTTCCTGTTCTTCTTATATATGGAGCAATATTAATTTGGTGTATGCTATGGTTAATGTCTAGGCTCCCATAAACAAAAACTCATTTGCTTAAGCAAATGAGTTTTTGTTTATAAAACTTTTATTTATTACTTATTCTCTGATCGCTTTACCAAAGCAACAAGTCGTGACTTCTTTCGAGATGCTGTATTTTTTGAAATTGTTTTCATTTTTGCAGCTTTATCAATTGCCTTCTGAGCAGTAGAGATGAGTTTCTTTGCTTCATCTGTATTCTTTGCTACAACAAGCTTTTTGATATCACGAACAGCTTTGTTCATTGTTTCTTTTCGGCGATGATTAAAAACCTTCTTTTTTGTTGAGGCTCGTAATGCTTTTTTTGCTGATGATGTTATTGGCATATGTGGGAAAACATTAACATATAAAACCAAAACGTGCAAGTGTTTTTTGAGCCCTTAGCGGCTTTGGACGAGCGACTCATTTCACCCTCTATTTTGTCTAGATAACACGTTTTGGTTAATTTTTAAATAATGTTCAAATTTTGGAATTAAAACATTAAGAAATTATTTAAAAATTAAGGCGATTAATAAAACATTCATGTAAACACGCTAAATTCGACGATTAAATAGCTAATTAAACTATGATATACTTCTAAACATGATCGCAAAACTAACAGGTAAAGTGGCCCATCTTGATATAAAATTCCTTATTCTTGATGTTAACGGTATTGGATACAAGGTTTTTGCCACATCCGAAACCCTTGAAAAAGCCGGTGAAATTGGGGCAGATCTTTCACTTTGGATACATCATACTATTCGAGAAGATGCTTCTGATTTATTTGGTTTCCCCGCTCTTCCGATCTCCCTTGGTCTCTTTGAGCTTCTCATTGGTGTTTCTGGAATCGGACCAAAAACAGGATTAAATATTCTAAACCTCACCACACCCGACACAATTCGTGAAGCTGTTGAAACTGGAGATATCTCATATCTCACAAAAATATCAGGAATTGGAAAAAAAATGGCAGAAAAAATGGTGATTGAGCTTCGAGATAAACTCGGAGCACCAGACGAAAAATACATAAGTGGATCATTAAAAGATGGTGCTCTGGCCATCGAAGCGCTTCAGTCTCTTGGATATAGCGAAAGAGAAGCTCGTGAAGCCGTAAAGAAACTAGATAAAGATATTACGAGCACGCAGGAGATGGTGAAATCGGCATTAAAAATATTAAGTAACTAAAACAATAATGAAAATATATTTAGTAAGACACGGTGAAACGGATGTTAATAGACTTTTAGGACATGGAGTTTCTGGGCCAATGCATAATGAAACAGTAACTTACAAAGAAGGTGACGACACTAACATTGAATTAAATATTTACGGACGCAATCAAGCCAAAGAAGCTAGTGATGCTCTACCAGAGCATATTGATAAAATTTATGTTTCACCACTTTTGCGAACAAAAGAGACTGCGGAGATAATTTTAAAAGACCGAGGTATGGATCGATCCGAAATATCGTTTCGGGATGAATTAATGGAATATAATGCAGGAAAACTTGAAGGTCTTTCTCTTGAAAAAAAGACAGAAGTGGCTGGTGGGAAGATTTGGGGTTCTGCCCTCTTGTGCAAATACGATTACACTCCTTGGGGTGGAGATTCTTGGAAAACTATTTATGATAGGCTAAAATCTTTTTTTGAAGACATAAAAGAAAACAATACAGATGATAAAATTACTGTTTGCATAACAAGCGCTGGAGTTATCCGTATGGCATACAAAATACTGTTTTCTGACAAAGCGCCCGAAATTTCCAAACACATCCTCATTCCAAACGGTTCAGTTCATGAGTTCATAATTTAAATCCTTGTTTTGAAAGATGTAAAAAATAACCCTAATTTATTGGGTTATTTTTGTGTCCAATTTCAAAACATTGACTTTCCTGTCAGTTATGATATAATATAAGATAGCAAGTCAGGACCACATTCCGTGTTCCCCTTCTTAAATCTCAATAAACATAAATTATGTCAGAAAAAATGCAAGCACTCGGTCTTTCGGAGCTTATTGCTCCAGAAGGAATGTTCCGCTCAGTCATTTTCATCGATTCCGAGCCATATAAAATCGGCGAAGATATCGATGATATTGAAGAAGCTAAACGGAAATGTGTTTCCCATCAACAGCCAGTGACTTTCATTCAAGTCTATGATGAAAAAGGTAGATCTCGACTCAAACCGACATACAAAAAGTTTGAGTTTAAAATTAGTCACATCAAACCAATGGAGGACATTTCAGGATTCCTCAAAAAAGTAATTTCCGATGAGACCCCACCTGACACCAGCCTACTTGTCGCTGTGAAATCTGTATTGGTGGACTGGGTGAATGTAATTCCGTTCATTTTCCCAACAACAGATCTCAACGAAGGGATTGCATACATCCAGGAATGGATTCCGGAACTGCTTCCAAAGACAAGATTTCTTCCTGATTGTTTTCACACCCTTGTGGTCTACCTTATCAACGAAGATTCTGAAGAACCTGCAACAGATGAGATCTATACCCATCTCATAACTTCGGTGAGTGTACTGCTTGAAGCCCAAAATCTTAAGTAACACCACAAACCCCACCTAGCATATAACGGCGGGGTTTTATTTTACCTGTATTTAACTACACCTAGAACAATTAGAACATTTACGACACTATAACAATTTGAGCCTTTTGGTGTATTATAAGTAAATGGAAAAAATACTTCGTATTATAAAAAAGGCTATCCCCCGAAAGATATTTGCTAGCTGTCAGCCAATGTATCATTACTTAATTACCTTTATTGGAGCAGTTATATATCGCTTCCCTTCTCGTCAAATACATGTGGTAGGTGTCACTGGAACAAAAGGCAAATCAAGTACTACAGAATTTGCTAATGCAATTCTTGAAGAAGCCGGCTTCAAAACCGCTCTCTCAAATACAATTCGTTTTAAAATTGGAAATGAAACAAAGCCAAATATGTATAAAATGTCGATGCCTGGAAGATTTTTCATGCAAAAGTTTTTGCGTGATGCTGTGAATGGGGGGTGTACTCACGCAGTGATTGAAGTTACTTCGGAGGGAGCCAAACAATTTCGAAATAAATTTATAAATTTAGACGCTCTCATTTTTACAAATATTGCCCCGGAGCATATTGAATCTCACGGCTCATTTAAAAATTATGTTAAGGCAAAAGTTTCTATAGCATCCGAATTAGAAAGATCATCAAAGCCAAGAAAAATAATTATCGCAAACACCGATGATAAAGAAGCTTATAGGTTTTTAGAAAGAGAGGTGAATGAAAGATATACTTATGGACTGGTAGACGCAGAGCCATACATGTCAGATGAAAACGGAGTTTATTTTACATACAAAGGTACAAAAATATCTTCAGAAATTAAAGGGATTTTCAATATTTATAATATGCTAGCAGCTGCTACATATGCGGATGTTTTTGGAATCGAAAAAGAAACTATCGCTTCTGCGTTTTCAAAACTTAAGGAACTTAAAGGTAGAGTACAACATGTAAAAATTGGTCAAGATTTTGATGTGGTAGTAGATTATGCTCATACAGCTGATTCACTTGAAGCTCTTTACAAAGCTTTTCCAAATCAAAAGAAAATTTGCTTACTTGGCTCAACTGGAGGAGGCCGAGACAAATGGAAACGACCAGAGATGGGAAAAGTTGCTGATCAATATTGTGACTATATAATTCTCGCTGATGAAGACCCATACGATGAAGATCCTCTTACAATTATTGAAGGTGTACAAAGTGGAATTAAAAACAAAACCTGTGAAGTGATAATTGACCGAGCTGAAGCTATCGACAAAGCAGTCTCACTTGGTTATGAATGGCAAAAGAATGGTGAAAAGGTTGCCGTACTAATTTCCGGTAAAGGTACCGACCCATACATAATGGGGCCAAATGGAAGCAAAGTAGCATGGAGTGATGCGAAAGTAGCGGAATCTGCTTTGTTGAAATACAACAAGCTAATTTAAAATTAAAAATGTAAAATTAGAATTCAAAAACAAAACATTCGATCAATCGAATGTTTTGTTTTTGAATAAACCACTAAATCCCTTTGACAATCAGATAAAAAAAGATAGTGTTGAGGTTATTCTAGAATTATTTTTTAATTTTACATTTTTAACTTTGAATTTGAAACATGCCCGAACTACCTGAAGTACAAACAACCGTAAATGGTTTAAATAAATATACTAAAAACCTCACAATTAAAGATGTGTGGACTGATTTCAACTCCCCTCTTTTAATGTTTAAAGAAACAATAAAAAACCCAGAATATTTTAAATTATTTAAAAAGAAGGTATTAAGAGCAAAGATAATTAAATCCGAAAGAAGAGCCAAAAATATTTTAATCCATTTAGACAACGGACTTACAATCTTAGTGCATATGAAGATGACTGGGCACTTACTATATGGAACATACAAAGAAGCCAAAGGTCAAAACTCAAAAGTTAAAAATGAAAAATCTAAAAATAAGACAAAGTCAGTCGGAAAAAGGTCTGGTCTTTCTGAATTCTTAAGGCCAGACCTTAAAGAGACTGGTTTCAAATGGATTCCGGTTGAGCCAGAGAGTTTGAAAGATCCTTTTAACAGATTTGTTCATTTAGTCTTTACTCTTTCAAACGGAAAACATCTAGTGCTTTGTGATTCTCGTAAATTTTCCAAAGTTGTTTTATTAAAGAGTGACACAGCCTATGAAACAAAACATTTAGATAAAATTGGACCAGAACCACTTGATAAAAATTTTACTTGGCAACTATTGAAAGAAAAAGTTATTGCCCGACCAAATGCTAAAATTAAAACCGTGCTTATGGATCCAAGTATCGTTGCAGGTATCGGGAACATATATTCAGATGAAGCACTGTGGCTTTCGTCTATTAACCCAGAAAGGCTTATAAAAAATATTTCTGATAAAGAGTTACAAAACCTTTTCAAATCAATTCAAGAAGTACTTACAAAAGGAATTGATTTTGGAGGTGATTCAATGAGCGACTATAGGAATATCTTAGGCCTTCCAGGGAAATTTCATCACGAGCAAAATGTTTATCAAAAGAAAAACGAAAAATGTAGCAAGAAAGGATGTGGAGGAACAATACAAAGAATAGTTGTTGGCGGGCGAAGTACTCATTTTTGTCCAAAACATCAAAAATAGCCCTATTTATAAACATACACAAACCTGACGCTATAGCGT
>CAIZIN010000066.1 GCA_903933085.1 uncultured bacterium | reverse complement strand
GATAGATTCAAGATTTAGGATTTATGATTCAGGAATGGGAAAACAAACACGCTCTTCGAGCGTGGTTGTTTTGTTGAATCTATATTATTCTTGAATCATAAATCTTAAATCATATTTCTAAATATTATACCTATGGTATAATATTTGCATGTTCTTAAGCCCTGAAAAAATTGTTGAATACTGTGACGTTCATCATGGTATGAAGGTTGCAGATTTTGGATCAAATATTGGTACTTTTTCTCTACTTCTTGCAAAAAGAGTTGGAGTACACGGTGTTGTGTATGCAATTGATGTCCAAAAAGATTTACTTACAAAGCTTCATAATGAAGCTAAGTTTCATAAGTTAGAAAATATTGAAGTTATATTTGGAAATCTTGAAAAAGAGAAAGGTACAACATTAAAAGATGAGAGTGTTGATCGTGTATTTTTGGTAAATACTTTTTTTCAAATTGAAGATAAAAATGCTTGTATTCAAGAAATTCGTAGGGTTTTAAAAAAAGGCGGGAAGGTTATTTTCATAGATTGGTCAGATTCTTTTGAAAACCTAGGTCCACATAAAGATAGTGTAATTTATGCTAAGCAAGCAGAAGATATTTTTGAAAGAAATTATTTTAAAAAAGAAGCTGGTTTTCCCGCGGGAGATCATCATTATGGTATACTATTTATAAAATAACATGGAACAAAAAACAACTAATTTTCAAGTCATTATTCTTATAGTATTTAGCTCTTTTATACTTTTGGGGGTTATTATATTTTCGACTTCAAAATTAAAACAGGGAACTAGTACTACGACCACTCCGGTTATTATGTGGGGGACACTTTCTTCTGACGCGATGGCAAAATTTGTGGAGGTCATTACCGCTAATGATAAAAATTCTTTGCAAATGACTTATGTTCAAAAAGATGCCAAAACTTTTGAAAAAGATTTAATCGAAGCTATTGCTGATGGTGCTGGTCCAGATATAGCTGTTATATCTGAAGATATGGTTTTGAAAAATGTTAATAAATTTACCACAATTCCTTTCGCGACATATCCAATTAGAAATTTTAAAGATCAATTTATAGATGCGTCTTCTGTATATTTAAAGTCAGATGGTGTATTGGCAATTCCATTTATTGTTGATCCAATGGTTATGTATTGGAATAAAACTCATTTTGTTAATGCTAATATCGTAAATCCTCCAAAAGATTGGAATGATTTTTCTAAGGTCGTACTAAAACTTACTAAAAAAGATTCAAATTTTAATGTAACTCAAAGTGGTGTGGCTTTAGGTGAATACCAAAATATTCTTCATTCAAAGGATATTTTAAGTATGCTTTTCATTCAAGCTGGGGCACAGATAGTAACTAAAAATCCTGATGATTCATATCGTTCATCTTTATATTTCAATTCAGGTTCTGCAGACAATACAGCAGGAACTGTTGCGCTTTCTTTTTATACAGATTTTGCGAACCCATCCAAGGATCTATATTCTTGGAATAAATCTTTGAAATCATCTTTTGATTCATTTATTTCTGGTGATACGTCAATTTATTTTGGATTCGCAAGTGAGTTGGCAAGCATACCTTTCAAGAATCCAAATTTAAATTTTGATGTTTCAGGAGTTCCTCAGGCAACTGGGGCAAATAAAAAATCTGTTTTTGCAAAAATTTACGGATTGGCAATTTTGAAATCATCAAAAAATCAAAATTCAGCATTGACGCAAATTATTACAATGACCTCAAAAAGTTCTATTGCAGATCTTTCTGTAATTACTAATTTACCTCCAGTCAGAAAAGATGTCCTTGTGAATAATTCTTCTGATCCATACATGCAGATTTTTTATGATTCAGCCTTAATTTCTGACACTTGGCCAGATCCAAATCCTGCAAGTACTGAACTTGTGTTCAAAAAGATGATAGAGTCAGTAATATCTGGACGATCAAATACAGACACTGCTGTAAGTGTGGCAGATGGGGAGGTACGAAATGTGATATTAGAAAATTCAAAAATCAAATAATATGAAATACTTAATTAGAATACTTATTATTGTTGTAGCAACGGTGCCTTTCTTTGTACATGCTCAACTTCCCTCATTAATTGTCTGTGATCCTGTTCCAACCCAGTCTGGGGGAGCTACAGGAGACTGTACGTTCAATTCATTGCTTGGTCTCGCGAATGCGATAATTAAGTTTTTTATAGTTATTGGTGCGTCTGTTTTTGCTATTATGTTTATGTATGCTGGATATTTATATTTAACAGCTGTTGGAAATTCAGGGCAGATCAGCAAAGCCCATTCTATATTTTTAGATGCAATAATTGGTTTTATTATCATGCTGGCCGCGTGGCTTTTGGTTGATTTTATTCTAACATCTTTGAATATTCCAACTAAATATAGACTACTTGGAAAATAATTTATTATTAATAAAATTACGATGATTAAAAAAACTTTTATATTTATTACTTTGGTTGCAATCTTTTCTATTCCAGCATTAACCTGTACTGTATTTGCTGAGAGTGGTTCAAATGTAGCCGTTAATCTCAGTGCTGAATTAGATAATCCTTTGGGAGTAAAAAGCATTACTGAGCTTATTACAAATTTATTAAAAATTGTTGCTGAACTAGGAGCTATTATTTGTGTTTTCTTTATTATTTATTCAGGCTTTTTGTTTATAAAAGCCCAGGGCAATGAAGGAGAGTTAACCAAAGCTAAAAGTGTATTTTTCTGGTCTGTTATCGGTACGGCAGTTCTTTTAGGAGCTTCAGTGGTTGCTGAAATAATAACAGGAACAGTGGAAAGTATAACTGGTTAATATATTGTTAGAAATTTAAAGTATTATGGTTTAAAAAATATGGTGCTTTTGATAAAATATACAAATTACTTGATGAAGGATTATTAAATAAATTTATTAAGGATGAAAAAATATATACTTTTGCTGTTAGTAATATTTCCTATAATGGCGAATGCTAATGATATAGGACTTTTAGTTGACTCTCTACAGGGTGTTTTAGGACTGCTTGTGCCACTTATTATCGGTTTTGCTCTGATAGCTTTTCTGTGGGGAATAGTGAAATATATGTGGGGAGCCAGTGATGAAAAACAACGCGAAGAAAGTAAAATGTTTATGCTTTGGGGAATAATTGGTTTATTTGTTATGATCTCAGTTTGGGGTCTTGTAGCAATAATTGCTAACCTCACCGGTAATCATATTCCAAGTGGTTTTGCTCCATCTTTACCAAATAAACAATAATATTATGTGTAATACAGCTAATTTAAAAGTGTTACTTGAATGTTTGGTAGATAATTTTTTTATACTTGGTTTGTTTCCGTTAATGATAGGTCTTGCTCTTATAGTTTTTCTTTGGGGGGTCTTTAAATTCGTTCGAGATTCTGGAGATGAGTCAGCTCGTACAGAAGGAAAGAAATTCATCATGTGGGGGCTTGTGGGGCTTTTTGTAATGCTATGTGTTTGGGCTTTGGTGGAGATCTTAGCGGCAACATTTTCTGGTAACGATAGTATATTCATTCCACAGCTAATAACGACACTTTAGTTCTGATTTCAGGGATTATAATTAGGTAATTTAGATTTAGGTTAAATATTTTTTAATTTCTAGGCCAGATAATTTAACTTTCTATTTGTGTAATATTTACTGTATTTTACGTCATTAGTGATATGCGACCACATCAATTGAAGTTTTTTTGAATAGTCAAAAGAGTTGTTGTTTTATAAATATATCTGGTATAATTATAAGTAAGGTATTAATTATAAGTTATTAGTTTAATAATCATTAACCTTAATTTTTTTAATAGAGTCTGCAAGATCTGTCAAAATATTTTAAGGCAAGTAAAATTATGAAAAAGTTAGTATATGCATCTATAATGTTTTTGTTTCCTTTTGTGACTTTTGCTCAGGGGTTAAATTTTGAAGGTCTTACTGCTCCAATAAATGGTTTGAGTAATGTTATGAATAAGATCATTCCTCTTATAATTGGAGCGGCTGTAATTGTTTTTTTGTGGGGTGTTCTAAAGTATGTGCTTTCAGGTAGTGAAGATCCAGGTAAAAGAGAAGAGGCGAGAGGTTTTATGATTTGGGGTATTGCAGCTCTTTTCGTAATGGTTTCTGTATGGGGGCTAGTTAGAATTCTTCAAACAACAACTGGTATAACAAATACAAACAATTCAGGTGTAGGTTTTCCAACTGTTCCAGGAGGACGATAAAATTATTATGGAATATTTAGGCAGATTTGTTGATAATATTGTCAACCCTGTAATATATTTTCTTTTTGCGGTAGCTTTATTGTATTTTCTTTATGGTGTCCTTGTTTTTATCATTAATGCTGATGATGAATCAAAAAGAGCGATAGGGAAGCAACATATGTTTTGGGGGATAATTGGTTTGTTTATAATGGTTTCAGTATATGGCATAATCGGTATTATCCTTGGTACAATTGGGGCTCCTCCGCCAGATAATTTATCTGGAGATATTCAGTTTTAAAATAGAAAAAACCATTTTAACTTTATTGTGAGAATGGTTTTTTTCAATAAAAAAACAGGTATCACACAAAATGTGATACCTGTCGTCGTTACCAAGTTTTGATTGGGAACGAGTATTCCCCAGCATTTGGGTCTGCTGAGGTGAAACGAATGTACATAACTGGATTATTGTAGGATTTTACTACATCACCAGCACCTGTGAGAGCTGGACCGCTTTGTTTCCTCCCGTTTCGGTATGGAGATATTCTTTGCCATCTGGCATTGAAGTACTCCACAATTGTTGGGGCTGATTCGGTGAAGTTCCAATTGTCTTTGCCTCCCAAGCATACCGTGTATGGTCTACCTGGTCGAACAACAACCATCTCATCTCCATTAAAGAAAGTCATTATTTCTGCAAACTTTCCTGCTGGAAAAAAAATGATTGCTCCATAAATAAGCCCGATGAAGAGCGCCCAAATTATAAATGGAGAGAGAACCCTCTTAACTCCTGCCAGCTTGTTGTTGTACTTGATAAGTAAGATTACAACAACAATTGCTATAACCGCCCACAAGTATTTGGCTTGCAAATTAATATCACCAAAGTGGAAATTCGGAGTACGAAAATCCAAATTAAATGAAATCGTTTTGTATAGCCAAACCGCGAGAAACAGAATTAGCCCTGCGACAATGATCTTGTTGCTATGTTTCAAGATTTACTCCTTTCTGTCCAAAGCGCAACTGCTTCAGCTATTGGGTTTGATCCACCTGAAAGTTCAATCCTCGAGTCAGTCATCCTACCTTCTTGGGTTTGAACGATCACAATCGCTTTTCTTGCCGCTTCATCTGGCTGAAGCCCCGCTAATGTGAGCATGGTTGCAACTTTCGAAATCCTGTCGGATGTACCACCTTCACCCAGCATGTCAGCAGCCTGAGATTCTGTTTTTGACCTCTCAAGCTTTCTTGCTTGCTCGTTTTTCTTCACTTCAGCATCAGCGAAATCTGCCTTTACAATGTCCAGTCCAGTGACTTCAATGAAATCATACTGTTTATTAACCGCCTCTTTAACTTCTGTTGCGATTGTATTTTTATTTGCAATGAATTTTTCTGCGGACATACTTGCTCCGCGACTCCTTATATCATCAATTGCTTTGTTACGAAGTGCTTTTTCAATAGCGGTCGGGTCATAAGAGAGATACTCAAATGTGTCGGTGATTTTTGTTTTCAAGATAATCCTTGATTTAATTTCAACCTTAGAAACGCCAGGATCTCCAGATATTCCAACAAAAAATGTGAAACCATCCTTCCCGGGTTCCTTAACTGGATCAGGGATTTCCCAGACTCGCTCTTTTTTGTCTACGAGTATAATATTCCACAAAAAAGGAATGGAAATATTCCACCCTTCTGTAAAATAAAATTTTGTGCGTGTTCCTAAAAAAGTGATCACACCAACTTCATTGAGGGGGATTTTCACTGATCCTTTTGCAAGGAAGCCCCAACAGATTATACTAATAGCCAAAGCTCCTAAGATGCCTGTCCCTAATGGGAGTGAGATTGTGAATCCAAGAGCTATCGATAAGCCCACGCTTACAATTATTGATGTTGCAGGTGAAATTTCTATTTGGTCGTTGCTCATTTGTTTTGTTTCTATTCGTTCGTTGTTTCAATATACATTAGATGTTTCTGTACTTACAGAACACCATTTAATCTACCTACTATTATATCATAAAATATGAGTATTTGCAAGGGGTTGATTTAATATTTCACCTCTGAATTTTTAGGTAAAATATGAAAAAAACATTGAATTAATATCATTATGTGATATGATGTTTTCTGTATTTCATATCCACCCTTAGCTCAGCTGGTAGAGCAGATCCCTCTTAAGGATAAGGTCGTAGGTTCGATCCCTACAGGGTGGACAAGAAAATTAGCAGTAATTTTCTTATTCACCCTGAGCAAGCAATGGCTATTGCTTGCGTTAGGGATCGAAGTCCGATTGAGATTTTATTGAGTGTAGTCACGAAAAGAAAATCCAATTGGGATACTGCTCCTGTAAGAAGAGATTCCCTACAGGGTTAAGTATTAAATATGCGCAGGTGGCGGAATTGGTATACGCGCTAGTCTTAGGAACTAGTGCCGCAAGGCGTGGAGGTTCAAGTCCTCTCCT
>CAIZIN010000065.1 GCA_903933085.1 uncultured bacterium | reverse complement strand
TGCTCATGTAATTTTTGTATAGTTGACAATATATAAATATGTGTTAATTTATATACAGCCAAGATCTTAGTGGATATCAATTAGCACAGGGTTACAAGATATACATAAAGATCAAAAACAGTACACCAAACAAAATGAATACGAGTCTGCTTACAGAATTAATTGAAGAATACAAAGGTTTAGACGCGAAAGATAAAAAATACGCTCCGGTGAAAACTCGGGATGCAAATGATCATTACATAGGAACTCTTCCCTCGGAGCTGTGTAAACTTTGGATCATAAGAGAAATATACTGTCAGAAAACAGACGAATTGATTCAAAAAACCATTGATCTCCTTACCTGTTTTAAAGATGATGTTGAGGAAAATGATTCAGATTTACCAGGGTGGATTATGACTAGTTATAATTCAAAGTTCCAAGACCTATTTTTGGAACTTAGGCCATCTTACAGAAAATTTAAGGCGGCTGACCGAATGTTATTTAGTTTAATTGAACTTCAATTCGAGAGACCTGCTGAAATGCCTTTCTTTGCGATTCGTAGCGGTTACAAAGTCCATTGCAGAAAAGACAACACTCGTAATGATAAGTACAGCCCATTATCACAACTCACATCGGTACTTATGCCAAAAAACATAGTTCATATTGAGCCCCACGTAATTAAAGCTCAACTCCCAGAAGGAGTTGATATTTCAAAACTGAGCCCAAAAGAAATTTTGAAAATAATTCTTAATTCAATGGAGTAACACAATCTTCATATAGTAGCCACCATACCGAGCTTATCTCGATATTGTGGTTATTTTTTTATGAAATACTTGAGATTTTCGTAAATTATTTTAACTTACTTTGGTGAATTTTTAATCCCCTCTAATCCGGCAAGAAATCCGTTCCACATCATATTAAATACTGGTTTAAATGCATTTTCCCAAATAAAAGACCATGGTTTTGATAAAAAATTATCCCAAGCATATGTAATCATTTCCCAAGCAAAAGCAAAATTATTTTTAACAGCTTCTGAAGAAAATATTTTTTTAAGATCAAAATTAAGATAACTTAGAAGTAATATTGCAATAATTATTAAAACAATTATTCCCATAAAACCCTTATTTAAAGTTTTCATAACTAAATTATATCAGTAATTTAAAATAAAAAAAGACAACCATTGTATGATTGTCTTAGAGCCACGGAATTTCTCTCCGTATATTAATTTCTCCAATGAAACGGGCTCTTTGCATTTTATAAATATCAGCCGCGACGGATTCCCTAAAATCATTAAAGAATTTATCGCACTCATCCTGAGTCTTAAAAACCGGCCGACACAGACCCACTCTTGGAGTGCTAATTTCTTTTCCAGTAAGCTGCCTTTCTTGTTGTGTTTTTTTAGTGCTCATAACATCTATTTATAGATTAACACGGATTCTCGCATTCGCAAGAATGACAATGCAGATATTTTTTTTGAACTTTATTATATCTTCGTTACTGTTCTATGCTCCATGTTGTATGTTCCATGTTCCATATCTAATGCGGTAAATACACCATCGGATCTAAGTATGCACTTTTATCAGCAATAGGGATTGTAACTTTTTTACATCCAATACTTGATGAATATATTTGAACTCGCATACCTTGTGTAGCAAAAACTGTAAGATGAAGATGTGGACCAGTTGAATAGCCTGTATTGCCTGAAAGTCCAATACGCTCTCCTTTATCTACAGAATTACCTGGAGATACTGCAATTGAGGAAAGATGTCCATAGAGTGTAGAAAGGCCGTTTGAATGTTTTAAAAGAACCCACTTACCATATGAATAACACCCAGACTGAAGATCTGTATTACCCGTAGCTGTTACAGTACCAGCCAATACAGCATTAACTGACGTACCAACTGGTATTCCAAAATCGACACCATTATGCGTACCTGATGTGTATAAACGTTTTGAGTCTGCTGTTGATCCAAAAAGTTGAGTAATAACTGTTTTAACAAGGGGCCAACCAAAAATTCCAGATTTAGCTCCAGCATAACTACTTGGATCAACTTTAATCTTTAGTTGTTGTTCGAAGTCAAAGAGTGCTTTTTCGAAAGCCTCTTTCTGAGCTTTTTTGGTTGCAAGTTGTTTTTGATATAGCGATTCTTTATTTTGTGTTTCTTTAAGGACTTGAGTTTTTTCCTGCTTGGTCACTTCCACGGTTTGTTTTTGTGCACCTAAAAGTTTTTTTTGATTTTCGAGCTCTTTTTTCTTCACTTCTGTAGCTTGCTTATCGGCTTCAAGATCACGAGCAAGCCCCTGAAGTTCACGAATATTCCCCTGAACTTCATGATTCACGGTCACGAGAGCTTGAGCATAATTCCAAACATCACCCATACTCTGATTTGATAAAATAATTTCAAGAGGTGAGATAGAATCTATTTCAGATAAGACTCTTATGCTTTTCCCCATCGCTCTTCTCCCCTCTTCAATTTTTTGATTTTTATCATCTATAGAAAATGCAAGCTTATTTATATTTAAATTTGTCAAAGAAATATTTCCTTGAGTATAATTTATGTCTTTTTCAAGTTTTTTTCTGGAAGATTCTAGGGTTTTTAAAGTAGATTGAAGTGTGCTTTTTTCAACTCCAGTAGTTTGTAAATCTGAATTAATTTTTTTTATTTCGGCATCAAGCTGTTCAAGTTTTCCTTTTTGATCAGAGATTTTCTTATTCAGATCATCTACCGTCTCAGCAAAAACTACACCCGTAAAAAAGGTGCACAAAAAAATTACAATAATTATTTTTTTTAGAATTTGAAAATTTAGCATCAAATGTTAAGTTGATTAATAGCCTCACCAACCCTTGAAAGTGTTTCTGTTTTACCCAAAACCTCAGCAACAGTAAATGGATCAGGGGACTTATCCCTACCTGTCAAACAGGTTCTGAGAGGCCAGAGGACATTCCCCCTCCCCACTTCTGATGCATAATCCCATAAATCATTCTTAATTGATTCTGCACTCCAATCAACATTATTCTCTAAAATTTCTTTAACTTTTAGTAGATGCTTAGCTGTTACCGAGTTATCATTTGTACCTTTTGGAAGCAACAGTGCTTTCTCATAAATTGGTTTTTCAAAGAAAAATTGTAATTCTCCATTTTGCCACATAAGACTTATATCCGACCAAATTGCAATTCTCTCTCTAACGATTGGGACAATTTTTTCGATACCATCCAATGTTAAATCTTTTCTAGGATTTCTTTCTTTTATTTCTTTAATAAAATCTATATCACTTTTATTTTTTATATATTCTTTATTTGTCCAAAGAAGTTTATCTTCATTAAACTTTGCTCCACCAGTATGGATTTTTTCAATTTCAAATAATTCTATAATTTCATCAACTGAAAAAATCTCTTTTTCACCTCCCGGATTCCACCCTATAAGTGAAAGAAAGTTAATAACAGCTTCTGGTAAGTACCCTTCTTTTTGATAATCTAAAATATCTTTTGCCCCATCTCTTTTACCAAGTTTCTTTTTTCCATCTGGACCCATAATAGGCGGAAGAGTAACAAACTCAGGTCTTTTGATTTCTAAAGCATTATATAAAGCAATAAATTTTGGAGTAGAGGAAATAAACTCATCAGCCCTAAAAATATGGGTTACACCCATTAGAAGATCATCAATTATATGTGCAAAATTATAAGTTGGATAACCATCGCTTTTAACCAAAATAAAATCGTCCAAGGCTTCTGGTCCAGCCTCCAAATCCCCACGCACAAGATCATGCCATTTTGTTTTTTCAGCGTTTACTATCTTAAGTCGCAAAGGTTGAGTTCCATCCCATGCAGGTGGATTTAGAGGACGATGATCCCTAAAAAGAAACGGCCTCTTTTCTTCTTCGGCTTTTTTTCTGAAAATCTCTAATTCCTCCTCAGAATAAGGATCTGCATAAGCTAAACCTTTTTCAACTAAAATTTTTGCATATTTTTTATATGAATCAAGTCTTTGAGATTGTAAATACGGAGCATTTGGTCCGCCAATATCAGGACCCTCATCCCAAGTAATACCAAGCCATTTCAAAGACTTAATTATATGTTCAATAGAACCTTCGACCTCTCTTTCCTTATCGGTATCCTCAATTCGAAGAATCATTGTTCCATTATTTTTTTTAGCAAAAAGCCATGCGTAAAGTGCAGTTCTCACACCACCCACATGCATAAAACCAGTCGGACTTGGAGCAAACCGAGTTACAATCTTTTCAGTCATATTATCGTTCATGAGTTAAAGCTATGTTAATAATTTCTTCAGCGATCGTTCTTGATGCATCGAGCTTAGCAAATGTTCGTGCGGCAGCTGTCATTTTTTGACGCAACAACACATTCCCCATAAGAGTTTCAATTTGAGCTAATAAAATTTCTGAGGTCAAATTATTCTCCTCAATTACCACAGCTGCACCAGTTCGAGCATATGCAAAAGCATTTTTTCTTTGATGATCCCCATTAGAAGAAGAAATTGGAATAACAATAGCTGGGACGCCCCAAACAGCAATTTCAAAAAGTGTTGAGCCTGCTCTTGTAATAACTAGAGAAGCGCCTCCAGCGGCTACACGAAGATCAAGAGGACTTAAATATTCTAATGGTTTATACCGAGCAATGTGATGATCATTCAGAATTAATTTAGCCGTTGATGAAACTTCTTTAATATTTCTAGTTCCAGTCTGATGTATAATTTGATATTTAGAGACTAATTGAGGTAAAGCATCTAATAATGCATCGTTGATTATTCCAGAACCCTGAGAACCTCCCAAAACGAGAATGATCGGTGAGGAATCCTCGAGATCAAAAAATTCTTGAGCTTTTTTGTCTATAGAAAGAGTAACCTCTTTTCTTAATGGATTCCCAGTCCATGCAACCTTACCAGCAGGAAAATAACTTTCCGCTTCAGGATATGAAAGGGCTATTTTTTCTGCAAATTTTCCAGCCCAAAGACTCACTTTTCCCGGAACTGTGTCTGACTCGTGAATAATTATTGGTATACCAAGAATTTTTCCAGCCACAAGTGCTGGGAAACTTGCGTACCCACCTTTACTAAAAATAACATCTGGATAAACAGAGAATACTCTAAAGAATCCGTACACTACACCATAGGCAGTTTTGAAAATATCTAATATATTTAGCAAAGAAAAATATCTACGGTATTTACCTGTTGGAACCTTTATAAATTCAATCCCATTATCAAATAATATACTTTTATTATAAGGAGCATCTGACATAAAATATAACTCCGAATTTAAAAGTTTCTTTTCCTTAGCAACAGTATGTAGTTCTTGAGCTACAGCAATAAGTGGATAAAAATGTCCACCAGTACCGCCTCCCGTTAATAATATCTTCATAGTATATATAAATTAAATTTATTTATTAATCATTTTC
>CAIZIN010000064.1 GCA_903933085.1 uncultured bacterium | reverse complement strand
TATAGCAGAATTTTTAATTTTGTAATTTTATAATTTTATAATTTTTAAATAATTTCTTAATGTCTTAATTAAATAAATACAACACAATTTGGAAAATGTTATAATATTTTATATGAAAAAGAAAATCTTATTTGTAATTTTAGCCCTTGTTATCATATCAGCAATTTACCTTGTATATGTAGCACTTACAACTAAACCATGCTCACCTTTTTGTGGGGGAGAAAGTCAGTTTATTGAGAAAAAATAAAAAATACATTGAATTCTGTTTTTAATTTATTATTTTGAATTTGTTTCAGATTTCGTGCTTCGGATTTCGTATTTGGATAAAAATTCTGGATTAACGACCAGGTCGTAATGACAAAGTAGTTAGACGATATCGACAATACGTAGTCGTAGCTCCCCTCTCCCTCTAAAAAATGATTTCTCTATATTTGCAACAAGATTAATTGTTGCACCCTCTTTTAATTCTTTTTTATAACTATTTTCATCGGCAAAAAAGGCGATTGCTTCTATTGCTTGCCCATCATCTTTTGCTACGGTAATTTTCAAATGATTTTTTTCCTTACCAAACTGTGCACAAGTTTTCACAATCACACTTTTAAAGAGAAAAACTGGTTTTGAATTTGCCTCTCCGTACGGCGAAAGCATTTGAATTTCTTTATATGTTTTTTCATTTACTTCATTTAATCCAAGAACTGTATCTATAGAATAATTTTGTTTTAGTTCTCCATCACTAGTAAGCAAAACTTCCTTGTAGGCTTTTGCAAGCGAATCAGAAAGAAAATGTATTTTATCTTCATCTACAGAAAATCCACCAGACATCGCATGTCCACCAAAATCAATAAATGATCCAGTTACCGCTGTTCTCATAATTTCCACAACATTCACCACACCATTTGAACGACAAGAGCCCTTAATGGTCGGGCCATCTTCTCTACCCCACAAAAATACAGGCATACCATGTTCTTCAACAAGTGAATTTGCAGCAAGTCCTAACAAAGAAGGTTTCCAATTTGGATGTCCTAGCACAATCACACCGTTTTCTCTCTCGTGATCAATACGTGAGACCAACATCGCTTTCATTTCTTTAACCATTCTAGCTACAATTCCTTTTCTCTCATCATTTAAATTTTGAATATGTTCGGCAAGTATTTCTGCTTCCTTTTCATCTGTTGTGCTTAACATTTTAAAAGCATCCATTGCATGTCCCATACGAGAAGCAGCATTAATACGAGGAGCTATCATAAAACCAATATCTTCTTCAGAAATTAATCTTTGATCAACTCCAGCTCTTTTCAAAAGTGCGACAAGGCCTGGCCTTCGGCTCTTTCGCAAAACCTTTAAACCATAACTCGCAAATATTCTGTTTTCATTCAAAAGAGGAACCATATCTGAAAGAGTTGCAACACCAACCATATCCAAAAACCATTTCTCTTGATTATCCCCCATTCCAAATCTATTTTTACTCAAGATTCCTTGAATTAATTTAAACGCTACTCCTGTTCCACAAAGCATTTTATCTGGATATTCATCGCCTTCTTGCTTTGGGTCGAGGATAGAAAAAGCTGGGGGTAAATTTTGAATCTTATGTTCTTTAATCGTCTCATTATCCCTGTCTGTCATCCTCGGGTACTCTCGGGGATCCAAGTCCGCATTTTCAGACTGGAGTCCCGAGTATTTTTCTGCTGAAAAATCTCTTGACCACGACTCGGCGCGTCCGCCTCCGTCCTTGCGCTCGGGTCCCTCCCCGAGCTCACCCGCATTCGCGAGGATGACTGAAGGCAAGTGATGATCGGTAATTATTACTTCCATTCCCAACTTATTTGCATGTTCTACTTCGGAGATATCTGTAATACCACAATCAATAGTTATCAAAAGCTTTACACCATTTTCTGCACACTCACTCACTGAATCATCTTTAAGTCCAAAACCTTCCAAATGTCTGTCGGGAATATAGTAAAAAACGTTTTCATATCCAATTCGGTCAAAAAAGTCTTTCATCATCACAGCACCCGGAACCCCATCCGCATCATAGTCAGAAAATATACCGATTTTTTCTTTTTTTTCAATTGCTTCCAAAATCCTATTTACACTTTTTTCCATGCCCTTCATTAAATACGGATCATGAACTCCTGTTTCGTATGATGGATTTAAAAATATTTCAATATCACCTTCTTTTATGCCACGATTTGCAAGAAGTATAGCCTGAAGTTCAGAGATTTGATTCATGTTGGTTATTCTATCATGGACACCCTGTGGTGAGTACCTTAAAACTTAGTTTATTGACTTTCCACTTCGAAAAGAGTAGCTTTTAAAAAGAAGCGAAACCGACAACTAAATACCGATATGAACAGATCAGAAATCAACGAGCTTTTCAAATTCACAAAAAGGAGAATCGCTCGAGAAGCAAAAAATGCAAAGGTTGAAAAAGAAAGGGACAAGTTTTTGAGCAATAATCTCAAACAACGAATAACCACCGTTTTTGATCACGAAATCGCTCTGGAAGCTAGGGATCTTCTCAGAGATACAAAATCTAAGTTTTCTGTCTTAGTCATCAAGTTAGCGAGTGAAATTTTTGGCCTACGGACATGGGATAGAAGAAATTATAAAGTCATTCCAATTCTCGAAATTCCTTCCCTTAAGAATTTCGAGGAGGATAGGAAATATTTCATCTCCCTTCTTATTCCGACTAAAGGACCTCTCGATAACATCCTCATTCTTGATGAGGTAAAAGTTCAAAGTGGTTATATAGGTTCCATGGCAGGGAAAATTACGTGGATGGAAAATGTAATAGCCTCAGAACTTCTCCTCAAAGAAGCAAAGAGGGTTGGGGAAGGTTATGATTTAATTCAAGAGTTATTTTGGACAAATCGTCTCAAACTTTAATTTATTACCGTTCGCAATTTCATGTGGACGGTTTTTCTTTTATCTAATAATGTGTAAAATAGAATAATGACAACAGAAGAAAACTGCATTTTTTGCAAAATTGTAGCTGGAGAAATCCCTGCGAATAAAATTTATGAAGACGATTACACATTGGCGTTTTTGAGTATAGGACCAAAAGAACTAGGACACACGCTAGTTATTCCTAAAGATCATTTTGAAAATATATTAGGCACCCCAGACGAGACACTCTGCCGAGTAATGATAACAGCCAAAAAAATTGCCTTAGGTATAAAAAATGGTTTAGAACCAGACGGAGTAAATGTTGCAATGATCGGCAAAGACATTCCACATATTCATGTTCATGTAATTCCTAGATATGACGACAAAGACGATCTTTCATGGCCAGAAATAGCTTACCTCCCTGGTGAAGTCGAAGAAGTTACCATGAAGATAAAATTCGCACTAGATTAAGTTTCTTGACCTGAAAATCAATAGTGGTAGAGTACGGAAGGAAACATACCACCATGAATGCACAACAACAATTGAGCCCGGAATTATTGATCCTTTTGGGACATCTAACCAATTCAAATGAACGTCACCTCGTAGAATTAGGTGATGGTATCATTTGTTTAGCCGACATTCGTCAAAATCAAAAAGGAGCCATACCATGCACTGTCGCATTTGACCCTGAAAAATGGTTGATTGGTGACAAAATCGCAAAACCTTGGCAATGTACCCTTTCTTTCCAAGTCCGTTATATTAGCGGAGACGGAACAGAAGATAGTGCTTCGCAACCAGATGTGGCAACAGGATTTATCAGACTCCTTTTGCGCCCAAGAAATGGAAACCTAAAATTCTATACCATGGGCAGAGGTGTGACAGTGAATAGCCTCGTCGGAGTCTCATAGAACCCACCAACCCAACACAAAACACCTTCCCAGTAATTCGGAAGGTGTTTTTTATATTTCTCTTTCTACAAGATAAAGTATCTGCCTTATAGGGTAAAATCCTCCAATAAATGTAAACCAATGATCTTCACCAACTATTTTTAGATTATACTTATCAAAAATATTTCTCCATTCGGAATCTTTTTTATTTGAGTGCGGATTACTAAACCAATCCCAATTTAACAAACTATCTATAAACCTAAGTGAATATTTACCTATAAGACTTTTATAAACATCTTCAATTATCAACATCTTATTGGAAACTCTTAAAGCCTCTTGCAAAAGATTTTCTGGATTTTTATCATGATGCAAAACAGCAAGTAATAAAGAATATTCAAAACTCTTATCATTGAAAGGGAGTTTTCTACCGTCATATAAAATAGTATTTACAGGTTTTAACTTTGATACATTTTTTACATCAACAGATGTCACTTCCCAACCTTTTTCTTTGAGTAATAAACTTACGTGACCGTATCCAGAGCCAATATCCACAATTGAACTTTTTTTATTCAAAAACGGAGATATTTGTTGCAAAGTATATCGAGCACGAATAACCCCCCCCCACAAAAGAGTAAGGCAACTTTTTTCCCAAAAAATTTAAACATTTTATTTAAGCGCATCGATACCTGGAAGTGACTCATTTGCAAGAAAATCCAACGTTGCACCTCCGCCTGTAGAAATAAATGAAAAGGCAGATTCTAAATTTAATTTCTTTATTGCCGAAAGCGTATCCCCTCCTCCAACAATTGACTCAGCATCACTTGAAGCAATTGCGGAAGCAAGCGAAAGTGTACCCTTATCAAAACCCGCTTCAAAATTTCCCAGTGGACCATTCCAAAGTACAAATGCTCCATCACGTATTTTTTCTTCCCACAACTTAACCGTCTCCATACCGGCATCCATAATGCTGTCATCATCCAAAATATCTTCTACTTTTTTTGTCGCAATATTTCCATTATTTTCAACTACCACATCCACAACCTCCATAAGTTTCTTGCTTGAAATTACATCACTCAAATCTATTTCTGTTTTTGATACAAGTGACTTTCCAACATTTTTACCTTGAGCTTTTAAGATATCATTTGAAAGTGCCCCACCAATACAAAGCACGTCAGCTTTTTCTATAAATTTATTTATCAAAGGCAATTTTGTCTCAAATTTTGCCCCACCTAAAATAAAAACAAATGGATGAGCGGGGTTAAAAGCTTTTGAAAGTTCATTTATTTCTTTTTCAAGTTGAAGTCCTGCATAACTTGGTAAAAACTTCGGCACAGAAACTATTGAAGCGTGTGCCCTGTGGCAAACTGAAAAAGCATCATTTACATAAAAATCTGCAAGACCAGCAAGTTCTTTTGCAAACTCTTCACTATTTGATTTTTCACCAGAATTCGTACGAAGATTTTCTATCAACACCACATCATTTGATTTCAGAAAAACCTTTGCTTCTTCAAATGAATTAGCAAAGATACAGTCCATACAACTTTTTAAGATACCAAAAGCAGGCTTTAATGATGATTTTTCGCCTTCTTTATTAGATTCAAAATGAGCAATTATACAAACCTTTGCTCCGGCTTTTTTTAGAAAATCAATAGTAGAAAGTGCCGACTTAATTCTAAAATCGTCTTGAACAACACCATCCTCCACCGGCACATTAAAATCCACTCTTACTAGAGCAATTTTTCCATCAACATTTCCAATATCTTTTAAGGTTTTCATATAAATTTTATTAACTCGATACGAATTTACGAATAAGTGTCACGAGTATTTTTCTGCTGAAAAATCTCCTGACCACAACTCGGTGCGTCCACCTCCGTTCTTGCAGTCGGGTTCCTCCCCGACTTCACGAATGATACGAATGAAATTCCGAATTCTCAGCATATAAATACTTTCAGACTGGATTCCTGCCTTCGCAGGAATGACAGAAAGGGGAGTCTTGTATTTCATTTGTGTCATTCGTCGTAGTTCATTTGTGTCATTCGTGTCGTATTATTCGTGTTTTATGCTTTTTCCACCGCTTTCAATAATTCACCAAACTCATTACCCAAACTTGCTCTTCCGACCAAAAGTCCATCCACACCACCATTCTTAATAATTTCTCCCGCATTATCTACATTTACTGAACCCCCATAAAGTATCATCGCTGAAAGAGCTAAATCTTTACTAAAATGTTCAGCTAGAACTTTTCTTATATATAAAACACATGTATGTATGTCATGAGAGTTTAGAGGCTCAGTTGCTCCAATCGCTGAAACTGGCTCATACGCAATTACCAAATCTAACATATCCCCTCTTTTTACTTCAGCGATGCATTCCAGAAGTTGTGTTTTAATTTCAATTAAATATTCACCATCATTATCACGAACAGACTCTCCAATACAAAGCACCGGTTTTAAACCTTCAGCCAAAGTTGTTACAACTTTTTTTGCTATCAAATCATTATTCTCTCCCATAATCCTCCTTTCTGAGTGTCCAATTATCACAAATTCAACATTTAAGTCTTTAAGCATCCTGACACTGACTTCCCCAGTCATTGACCCCTCTCTTTTCAAACAAACATCCTGAGCGCCCCAAAGAACTTTAGTCTTTTTGGTACTAAAAGGCGCAATATGAACATAAGCCGGAGCAAGTACAGCTGTCGTTTTCTTAAGCTTTGTAGCCGTTTTAATAGTATTTGCTACAAGTTTGTTGGCCTCGGAAAGTGTAGCAGGAGACATCTTCCAATTCCCAATGATAAGTTTCTTATTTTTCAACATAGAAAAATTATATCATACGGTTTAGCTTATTAATAGAATCAAACAAACTATGTCGTACAGATAAAATATGTTAAAATAAAAGGTATTAACCCCAGGGCAAGCCCTGGACCCATTGGGAGTTTGCTTCGCTCACCCAATGCCGTGGCAAGCCACGGGGTATTTACCTTTTGTTCGCAACTACACTCGGATGTCGTGAGTGAGATTACTCACTCACACACCGCTCGTTTGTTGGAATAAACGACAGAAATTGATATGATTAAATTTTATAAAAAAAGAGTTTGTTTTGTAAAGAGAGGATATTCTAAAGGTTTTACCTTAATAGAGGCTGTGATTGGTTCAGCTGTTTTTATGATTTTAGCTGTGAGTGTCTATCAAGCCTATACCGTAACTATGAATGTGGTCGCTCTTTCTCGTTTAAAAATAACTGCTACAGCATTGGCCAATGAACAGTTTGAGATCTTACGTAATTTATCTTATGGAGATGTAGGTATAGTCGGCGGTCTGCCTCAAGGTAAGATACCTGCCAACCAAACTCTCATTCGTGATGGTAAAGAATTTACCGTCAAAACTACCATAAGAAATATTGATGATCCTTTTGACGGTACCATTGGTGGAATACCAAATGACACTTCGCCAGCTGATTATAAATTAGCAGAACTAGAAATTAATTGTGCTACCTGCCATAATTTCCCTCCGCTTTTTGTCACTACAAATATTGCTCCAAAAAATCTGGAGAGTGCCTCTACCAATGGTGCTCTCTTTGTTAAAGTTTTTGATTCTGCCGGTATACCTATTCCGAATGTTAACGTCCATATTGAAAATAAACAAACCATTCCTAATTTCATAATAGATGACACCACTAATAATCGAGGTTTACTTCAAATAGTAGATGCCCCACCGGGAAATCAAGCTTATAAAATAAATGTTTCTAAAACAGGATATACTAGCGAGAGAACATACCCAATTGGAGGTCAGACAAACCCCACTCCAGAAAAAACAGATGTAACAGTTTTAGCCCAACAATTGACGGAAACCAGTTTTATTATTGATCTAAATAGCACCATAAACGTAAAAAGTATTAGCACTACTTGTGAAGCTACCCCAAATATAGATTTCTTCCTAAGAGGAACTAAAATAATTGGAACTAGTCCTATCGTCTATAAGTATGCAGCCACCAGTACCACCGATAGTTTCGGAAATCTTAATATTGAAAATTTAGATGCGGATGAATACAGATTTATTTTCCCAAATCAAACTTATATTTTAGCTGGTGTTATTCCAGAAAGTATTTTTAGTCTTAGTCCTGGGACTACTGCTGATCTAAAATTGATTGTTGCCCCGGTGGCTTCATCTAGCTTGTTGGTTAATATTAGAGACGCAAATACAGGCCTACTATTACCTGGCGCAAGTCTAACATTAAGCAATGCTGTATATAACACCACAATAACTACCTCCGAGGGTAGCGATTGTCTTGCTCGTGGACAAGTATTTATTACAGGCCTTAATCCGGGTAATTATGATCTAAAGATTTCTAAGGCCGGTTATGAAACATACAGCACGCCAGTAATTATTTCTGAATCTTGGCAACAAAAAGATATAGGTCTTATCCAATAAAACATGAAGAAAATATTATCAAAAAATAAAAAATATGGTTTTACACTAGTGGAAATACTCATAGCTGTGTTTATATTCACAATTATTGGAATTGCAGTAGTAAAATTCCAAATAGATATTTTTTCCTTGAATAAACTAACCAGTACAAATTTGGTAGCACAACAAAACGCCAGACAGACATTAAAAGACTTTACAGCTGAAGTACGCTCAATGTCCCCCTCCAATGCTGGTGCTTATTATATTGATCAGGCTAGCACTTCTTCTTTGACTTTTTATACCAATATAGACAATGACTCCGATACTGAAAAGGTTAGGTATTTCTTAAGCGGAACTACTTTTAAAAAAGGAGTAATACATCCTATCGGCAATACTTATAGCCAAGGAAATGAAGTAGTGAAAGAGTCTGTACATGGAATTGCCAACGGTACTACTTCTATTTTCAGTTATTACGACAACAGTTATGATGGCACCTCTACCCCATTGAATCAGCCTATAAATATTTCTAGTATTAGATTAATAAAAATAAATTTACTTATAGATGAAGACACATTGAAATCTCCCGGCCCACTATATATGACCACCCAAGTTTCTATTAGAAATTTGAAAGATAATTTATGATTAAAAATTTTATTAAAAAAAACATTACACCACCATTGGTAAAACCATGGCAAAACAAGGGATATATTTTAATCCAGGTTATAGTTTTTAGTACTATTGCCGTATATATTTTAGGAGCACTAACTAACTGGGCTGCTTCTGACATCAGGGCATCCAAACAATCCGGTAGCAGAGAGCTTTCCATTCAAATAGCCGAAGCAGGTATTGATTATTACCGCTGGCATTTAGCTCATGCACCCACCGATTATCAAGATGGTACGGGTATAGCCGGACCTTATGTCCATGATTTTTATGACAAAAACGATAATAAAATTGGAACTTTTACGTTAGATATCACGCCACCACTTTTAGGATCAAGCCTAGTTATAGTAAAATCAACCGGTCGAACAAATGCCGAACCAAATATCACACGCACTATTCAAGCAAAATTTGCCAAACCTTCGATCGCTAAATATGCTGTAGTTACAAATGACATCATGCGTTTTGGTGAGGGTACAGAAATATTTGGACCAATCCATTCCAATAAAGGAATCCGTTTTGACGGATTGATTCATAATATTATTACGAGCAGTGTAGCGGCTTATGATGATCCGGATCACATTGGTAGTAATAATGAGTACGGCGTCCATACACACATTTCTCCAATTGATCCTTTTCCGCCAATTGCTGTACCCTCAAGGCCAGATGTGTTTACAGCTGGCAGACAATTTCCAATTCCAGAGGTTGATTTTACTGTCATTACTGCCGATATTGCTCAGATGAAAGCTGATGCTGTCGCTAATGGCTACTGGAGAGCCAACTCTGGCTCATTAGGTTATCACATCACCTTAAAAACCAATGACACTTTTGATTTAAGAAAAGTAACTCAGGTTTATTCCCAGGGTTCGTGTGAAAATGAAAAATGGAGTGTCAAAACTGAAAATTTACTTGGCAATTACCCCCTACCAAACAATGGCCTTATTTTCCTAGAAGATAATGTATGGGTGAATGGTCAAATAAACAGTGCTCGGGTAACTATTATAGCGGCTGTATTACCAGATAATCCTAGTACTAGAAAAAATATCACAATTAATAACGATCTACTTTACACTAATTATGAAGGCTCTGATGTTGTAGGATTGATTGCTCAAAATAATATCAATGTTGGACTAATAAGTGATGATAATTTGCAAATTGACGCATCTTTGATTGCTCAAAAAGGTCGTGTTGGCAGATTTTACTATGATTCTGAGTGCTCTAACACTTACTATAAAAGACAAACCTTAACCTTGAACGGCATGTTGGCTACAGCTATACGTTATGGTTTTGCTTATACTGATGGTACTGGCTATCAAATTCGTAATTTAAATTATGATAATGATTTGCTTTATAGTCCGCCACCAAGCTTCCCTCTCACTTCTGATCAATACATAACTATATCTTGGGAAGAAATAAAATAAACAAAAAAACAAATGAATAAAACTAAAAAAAACTTCCCTCGCCTAATTATAATAATTTTATTTTTTGTTATT
>CAIZIN010000063.1 GCA_903933085.1 uncultured bacterium | reverse complement strand
AGTTTGTCGTAGTTTTTCTTCACTACCAAATTCTGAAACGTGTACAAGTCCTGCCACTCCTTCTTCAATAGATGCGAGCGCACCATGCTTGTTGAATTTGATAACAATAGCTCGAACAGTCTGATCTTTTTTGTAACTAGCTGAAGCTTCAAGCCATGGGTTTTCTTTAAGAGCTTTGATTGATAGTGAAATCTTTCCTTCTTTCACTTCGATAACTTTAACTTTTACTTTATCACCAACCTTAAATAGTGCCTTTGGATTCTCCACAAGACCCCAATCGATTTCTGAAATATGAACAAGTCCTTCAAGGCCGTCTTCAACTTTCACGAAGACACCGAATTCAACGATACCTGTAACTTCACCATCAAGAATATCGCCAACTTTATATTTACCAACAATTCGCTCCTTATCTTTTTGTTCAAGATTCTTTTCGGAGAAAATCAGCTTACCATCTTTTGGAGTTGCTCCAATGATAGATACAGCAATTTTTGTATTAACAAGTTTTCGTAGTTCTTCAAGAATCTTATCTTTATCACCATCTTCTACACGAGGGTAGTGCTCCGCTTTAAGCTGTGATGCAGGAAGAAATCCCTGTACACCTTGCCATGAAAGTAGAAGTCCTCCTTTGTTTGCGTCAAGAATAGGTAATTCAAATACTGTCTTGTTTTTGATAGCATCTTCAATTTCACTCCACACAAGAGCTTGTTTAGCTTCTTTAAGTGAAAGCTCTATATAGCCATCTTCATTTGAAATATCAACAACTTTCGCTGTTACTTTATCATTTGTTCGAATTTTTCGGATAATATCTCGAGCATTGATGAATTCCTTACCATAAATAATACCAGTACCAAATGGTGCTAGGTCGATATATAGTCTTGATTTCACAAGCTCGATAACAGTACCTTCAATAAGGTCACCGATAGCTGGTGGGTTTGCAGTAACACTAACAATTTGTGACATTATGCCTTCTTTTTTCGGCTTAATGTCCTCTGAGATGGAATTTGTATCTTCCAAAATTACGTCTGTGGACATAGATTATATGTTGTGTGAACTAGGCGTTTTCGTATTGAGGGACAAGAATGACACATACGACGTTACCGCTAAGCTCGGGTTATTAAACAACGTTGAGACATTAGCATAAAATGTGGATTGAGTAAAGGTCGATTGGTAATCTTATACACACACATACGAGCGGTTTTCCAATCCAAGGCAAATATTCAAGAATATTTATGAAAATGGCGAATAATCTCGAAGCTTAGACTCCTTAAATTCCTATTTCTTATTTTGGAATTTATTATAAATTTGCTATACTCCTATTTATGATAATTACATACCAAGGACTTCAGTTTATAAAAATACAACAAGGGGATTTGACTATTGCTATAAATCCAATCTCAAAGACTTCTAAACACAAAAGCTCTCGCTTTGGTGCTGATATTGCACTTTGTTCACTAAATCATATTGATATGAATGGGGTGGATATGGTGGCTCATGGTGATAGAAATCCTTTTATAATTTCTGGTCCTGGTGAATATGAGGTGGGGGGTATTTTCGTTAAAGGTTTTGCCTCACCTTCACATTACGACGGCGGTGAGAAAATAAACACAATATATTCTTTTATTATTGATGGAATAAATATTTGTTTTCTTGGTGCTCATGATGGTGCTAACCTATCGACTGAAGTGAAAGAAGCTATTGATGGTGTTGATGTACTTTTTGTTCCTATTGGTGGTGATGGAGTATTGAATGCCGTTGAAGCATCAAAGCTTGCTGTTAAAATGGAAGTAAAAATTGTAATCCCGGTTCACTATGGCGAAGTTGGAGACAAAGATGCTCTTAAGATTTTCCTAAAGGAGAGTGATGCTGAGGGGACAAAAGGTATTGATAAGCTTATATTAAAGAAAAAGGATTTGGAAGGCAAAGATGGGGAAGTGGTGGTTTTAGAGGCTCAGAGCTAAAACAAGCGAGTACGATTGTTCGCCCGAACAAATTTGTACTCAAATTTGTTTTAGGGGATAGCTGGTTATTAAATTTGTTACATAACAATACCCTATCTTGTAAGAGTTGGGATATAGTGAGTTTCTCTAGAAGGTGATACAATAATTATATGACAAACCTACTTCACAAATTACATCAAAAACCAGAACATCATCGAAAGGCAGTGGCTTTGGGTGTTTCATTTGTTGTCACACTTATGATTTTTGGAATTTGGGCAAGTACATTACCTTCTAAAATTAGTGGTGTGAGTGGTGTTGCTAAAAATACTCAAGATAAGTTAGAGGAGGGTATTACTCCTTTGGCTACAGTAAAAGCTTCTTTTGATGAAGCCTCAAAAAGTGTAAAAGAATTTCAAGCTGGGTTTGGACAATAGTGGAGTTATTCTAAAAGTTTTAATACCAAAATCCACCACATTATAATGTGGTGGATTTTGGTATTAAATTTCATTTATAAGGATTAGGATAATGGTACATTTAGAACGTGAATTCTAGCAGGTTTTGCAAAGCAAAACCTACTAGAATTCACTTGTACCCAAGTGTTTTTTTTGATATAATACCCTACATAATGGTTCACCCTCGTGAATTTTTAGACAATATTTTTATTGTTTAAATATATGAAGGGATGCTTGAGGTGATCATTCTATACATAAAACATACATATGGCTAAAAATTCAAAAGGGCAAGAAAATTCAAAAGGAAACGACTACAAAAGTGAGAAAGAAACTGTTCTAGATCCGGAGCGAATAAACGTTATTCCTCAAAGTATTTCAAAGGAAATGCGTTCTTCGTACTTAGACTATGCTATGTCTGTTATTACCTCTCGAGCTCTTCCTGATGTTCGTGATGGTTTAAAGCCTGTACACCGAAGAATTCTTTTTGCGATGAATGAAATGCATCTTACGGCGTCTGCTAAGACTCGAAAGTCTGCAACTGTGGTTGGAGAAGTGCTTGGTAGTTATCACCCACATGGAGACTCTTCTGTTTACGATGCGATGGTTAAGCTTGCTCAAGATTTCGCTACTCGATATCCTTTGGTTATTGGTCAAGGTAACTTCGGCTCTATCGACGGCGACGGTGCTGCTGCCTACCGATATACTGAGGCAAAGATGAGTAAAATTTCTGCTGAGCTTCTTCGTGATATAGAAAAAGAAACTGTTGATTTCCGCCCTAACTATGATGCAACGAAAAGAGAGCCTGTAGTTCTTCCTGCCGTTGTTCCAAACCTTCTATTAAATGGAACTCTTGGTATTGCTGTTGGTATGGCAACAAATATCCCTCCACACAACCTTAGAGAAGTCCTTGATGCTACTGTCCATCTTATCGACAATTCTGATGCAACCAATGATGATTTAGCTAATTTTGTGAAAGGTCCAGATTTTCCAACAGGTGGAATTATTTTCAATGAAAAAGATATTCGCCATGCATATGCTCATGGGCGTGGTGGTGTGCTTACTCGAGGTGAAGCTGAAATCATAGAGACAAAATCTGGAATGTTTCAGATTATAATTTCATCAATTCCTTTTCGGGTTATTAAATCTACTTTAATAGAGCAAATCGCTGATCTTGTTCGAGAAAAGAAAATCGAAGGTATTAAAGGTCTTCGAGATGAATCAGCAAAAGATATTCGTATTGCTATTGATGTTAAAACAGGTGCGCATCCACAGAATATTTTAAATTATTTATACAAGCATACTCAACTCGAAGAAACTTTTCATTTCAATGTTGTGGCTCTTGTTGATGGTATTCCTCAAACACTTTCACTAAAAAGTATTCTTGTGGAATTCGTTGCTCATCGACAAATTGTAGTTCGAAGACGAACAGAATTTGATTTACGTAAAGCAGAAGCCAGAGAACATATTTTAATAGGTCTTAAAAAAGCCTTAGATCATATTGATGAGATTATTAAACTCATTAAAAAGTCTAAAGATGTTGATGATGCTCGGGCACAATTAATGAAAACATTTAAGTTTTCTGAGCTTCAAGCAAATGCAATTCTTGAAATGAGACTTCAGAAGTTGGCCGGTCTAGAAAGAAAGAAAATTGAAGACGAGTTAAATGCTATTCAGGCCTTGATTAAGGAGCTCAAAGATTTATTATCAAGTCCAAAGAAAATTCTAGCGGTTATCAAAAACGAACTTCAAGAAATTCGTGAAAAATATGGAGATGACAGACGAACAAAAGTTGTTCGTCACGGGGCAAAAAATTTCTCAATGGAAGATTTGGTTCCAGATGAAGATTCTGTTGTTGTATTAACACAAGGTGGTTACGTGAAGAGAACACATCCAGAGGAATATAAACCGCAGAAAAGAGGAGGTGTGGGTGTCGTGGATCTAAATACAAAAGAAGAAGACTTTGTTACTCATTTACTTCGCGCTTCGGCTCACAATGATATTCTATTCTTTACTGATAAAGGAAAGGCATATCAAATTAAAATGTATGAGCTTCCTGAAGGTAAACGTGCGACACGAGGAAAGGCTATAATCAACTTCTTGGCAATGGCTCCAGATGAAAAGATTACATCTGTACTTCCGATGCCAAAGGAACTTAAAGGAAAAGAACTTTCACTTATTATGGTGACAGAGCAAGGTGTATCTAAAAAAGTTGAAGCCTCAGCATTTCATGATGTTAGACGAAATGGTTTGATCGCAATTAAATTAAACGATAACGATAAATTAATTTCTGTTTCTTTTGTTGCCAAAGGTGATGATTTGATTGTTGTAACAAAGAAAGGCCAGTCTATTCGATTTGAGGAAAGTGGTGTTCGAGAGATGGGTCGGAATGCAGCTGGAGTTATTGGTATTAGACTTGATAAAGGTGACGTTGTTATTGCAGCAGATGTGATTCCAAAAGATTTGAAGCATGCTTCACTCTTAGTGATGTCAGCAAATGGATACGGAAAGAAAACTGATATAGATGAATATAAAACTCAAGGAAGGGGAGGTTCAGGTATTAAAACAGCTCAAGTTACAGCCAAAATCGGAGATCTTATTTCAGCAAAGGTTGTAACAGAAGAAATAGAAGAAGCTGTGGCTATGTCTAAAAAGAGTCAGGTGATACGTGTGGAAATTAAAGCTGTTCCATCTCTCGGAAGACAAACACAAGGAGTAAGAATAATGAAACTTAAAGACGGTGATGAGATTGCATCTTTCGTATGTCTTTAGACATACGAAAGAGATTTAAGATTTAGGATTTATGATTCAGGAATGGGAAAACAACCACGCTCTTCGAGCGTGGTTGTTTTGTTAAACCTATATTATTCTTGAATCATAAATCTTGAATCATATATCTGAGTCATTTCTCTTGCTTCAAATACATTTATCCTCAATTCACAACCCCTAATTCTTTTGTCATACCTCAACACTATGATATAATTTACTCATGAAATTTTACCCATCAATATCTCCTCAAAGAGATATTTTGTTTTATTAACATTATAAATAAAAAATGAAACTTAAATTTTTAATATTCTTCACTTTATTAACCCTATTTGGTTTTGCAGACACAGCTAAAGCTTGGACTTGTGGATCTGCGCTTGTTGATTCAAGAGACAGCAAGTCTTATTCAACAGCTTTAATTGGCACTCAGTGTTGGATGCAACAAAATTTAAATGTTGGGAATCTTATAACTGGTGTAACCACTCAGACTAACAATGCTGTCATTGAAAAATATTGTTATAGTAATAATCAGGAAAATTGTACTACTTATGGTGGTTTTTATCAGTGGGATGAGGCCATGGGTTATTCTTCCTCTTGTAATGGAACGGGCTCAGACCAACCGGCCTGTAGTTTGCCTGTTCAGGGTATTTGTCCTGTGGGTTGGCATATTCCATCTCATTATGAATTTATAGTCCTAGAAAATACAACTTGTGGAATTAATTGTGCCGTTACTTATCCATACAATACGACACCGGGATCATACGGCAATATTGCTCCATCTTTATTGTCACAAGTTTTATCATTCAGAGCTCTTTTGAGTGGTTATTTATGGACCGATTTCGAATTTTACGATGTTGGTTATAATACTAGTTTTTGGACATCTCTTGATAACAGTTCATCGGCGTGGGTCCGTCAATTGGTTCAAGGCCAAAATTCCATTGGCCGCGTTATTTTGGCCAAAGGAATCGGGTCTAATATACGTTGTATACGAGACATATTACCTTCTCGCACGATCACTTCTTCCTCAGACGTCAATGGAACAATTAGCCCCGCTGGAGCGACTTCAGTTGAAGACGGAGCTTCTCAAACATTTATCATCACTCCATCAGCCAATTACCACGTATTGGATGTGTTAGTGGACAGCGTTTCCGTTGGAGCTGTAACCTCTTACGATTTTATCAACGTCACAACTGCTCATACCATTTCAGCCACCTTTGCAATTGATACTAAAACCATTACCGCTTCAGCAGGATCTAATGGAAATATTAGTCCAACCGGAGCAACGAGTGTTAGCTATGATGCCAATCAAACCTACACCATCACCCCAGACGCTCATTTTAGTATTGCGGATGTTTTAGTTGACGATGTCTCAGTTGGAGCAACTACTACATACACTTTCACAAACGTTACAACCACTCACACAATTTCTGCTAGTTTCGCTACAACTACATATTTAATAACTGCAACCTCAAGCACTGGCGGTACGATCTTCCCAAGCGGAGATACAGCTGTTGATGATGGAACAGACCAAACATTCACAATTACACCAAACTCCGGATACAATATTGCAGATGTTCTAGTTGATGATGTATCTGTTGGAGCAACTACCACATACACTTTCACAAACGTTACGGCAGATCATACAATTTCAGCAACATTTTCAGTAATTCCACCAACAGTAGTTGTACCTCGAGTTTCATCAGGATCATCAGGAAGTCGTAGAAGAATTGTATCAACCTCACAATCACCGACTATCCCTACGGTATCAACCCCAACTTCTCCTGCACCTTCATCAAACACTCAAATCAAAGACTTAAAGAAAGGTTACAAAGGTCAAGAGGTGAAGACTCTCCAAATGGTATTAAATATTTTAGGATTTAACATTGCTAAAACTGGACCAGGTTCACAAGGAAACGAAACAGATTTCTTTGGTTCATTAACTCAAACATCTCTTATTAAGTTCCAAAAAGCTCAAAACATCACACCTGCTGTCGGAGATTTTAATCTAGAGACTCAAACTGTTGTTTTAAAGCAACTACAGAAGTTGTTGGAGGAGTTATTGAAGGTGAATTAGGTGTCTGTGATGGAGAATTAAGGATTAAATTAAGAACTAAATAATACCGTGCTATATGCTCGGTATTATTCTCTATTTATAAGTAATAAAATAGATGGTGGATCTTCGGAGTACTCAGGAGGGCATAAAATATAATCGCTTTATCCACAGTGTTTTAGGTACAGACATTTGGCACTTGAATTGAGTCTAACATTTCATTCGGAGTTTTTCCATTTAAACCACAATGCTCAAGGTTGTTGTAATAGTCATTCCAAATTCTAATCTTCTT
>CAIZIN010000062.1 GCA_903933085.1 uncultured bacterium | reverse complement strand
GTTGAAAGATATACCTTTATCAAAAGAAAGAATATTAGAACTAGGTGCAAATAATGAAATTAGAATTGAAAGATTCAGAAACACTATGCTTGCAAAACAAGAAGTAAAAAGAGATCTCGCATATAGTGTGGTGAGTAAGGATATAGGTAAAATAAGTAAAAGAGAAATGTTTATAGCTGGATTGTTTTTATATTGGGCGGAAGGAGGCAAAACTAGGAACACTACTGTAGTTCTAACAAATACAAATCCTACAATGCTCAAGTTTTATTTAAGGTGGTTAGAGCTTTTAAAAGTACCAAAAGAAAAATTACGGATAAATCTTCATTTATATTCAGATATGAATATAAATGAGAAAATTGAATTTTGGTCAAATACCTTAGATATTCCAAAAAATCAATTCCGGAAGCCGTATATAAAGAAAAGTCTCGAATCATCAATCACATATAAAAATGGATATGGTCACGGCACTTGCTGTATTGTTTATGAAAATAAACCTTTTTGTGATTACGTATTGATGGGTTTGAAAAGGATTCAGGATATGTGGAAATAATAAAACCTCAAAAGTGAGGTTTTATTATCATTTGTGCGCGTGCCAGGGCTCGAACCTGGGACCGCCGAGGTATAAGCTCGGAGCTACTACCAACTGAGCTACACGCGCAATTGCCTACATACTATATCAGAAAAATGAATGGAATCAATCTATTTTTTGGGCTAAAACATTTTGAGTACAAATGTTCGCCCGAACAAATTTTGTGCTAAAAATTTGTTTTAGGGTAAAAATTCACTAATTCGTTCGAGTTGTATATCTCGTAGGTGAGTCTTCCAAAAGAATATTTTATTCCTTCGATCTCAATTTCTGCGCCACCAACTTGAGGGTCAGCTTTCGGTTCAAAATGGTCAAAGCCAATATTATATAATGTTCCTATTATTTCTGGTTTATTGCTTATATCGCCCTGACCGCTTTTTTTCCAAGCATCAATAAATTCTTTAATATAAATTGCTCCGTAAAGATAAGCATAATATCTATCGTGTTCATCTGTTATACGAGTGAATCTTTCTTGGTCGGGATCCTCGGTTTTGAAATCCAATCTATTTTCAAAAGCTTTACCTAAGTAGAATGGGGAAGCTATATCTTTTAAATTAGATTCAATCACTTTTGCTGTCTCTGGTTTAATACCCATTACCCCCCAAGAGAATTGAGATTGAGTGCCTAGGATTTTTAGCGGAGCAAAAGCTTGTTTAAATATTTCTCTTTCGCTTGTAAAAAGGCGAAGTTGTTCAACTGCAAGTACTGATACAATTAGGCGAGCAGATATTCCTGTTTCACTTTCGACTCTAGCTAATACATTCTTGTCTTTTTTGACTGCGTCAGAAAAAATTGCCCATTCTTCTGTTTTGGCCCATTCAACTGGAGTTGTTACATTTGTTGTTGTGGCTTGTGATTGAGAATTATTGTTATAGAAAGATTTTGTCTGATTATCAATTATTCCCTTTGTATTTGTGAATCCAAATTTCACAGCGAAATATCCAGCCGTGAGGAAAAGTCCAATTCCAGCGAAAATGTAAATTATTATATTAAGTGTTATTTTAAGTTTTTTGTTCATGCTTCAAATGTAAAATTTAAAAAGTAAAATGTAAAATTAATACAGAACACTCGAATTCTGTGATTGTCGTACTTTCTGTCATTCCTGTGAAGACAGGAATCCAGTCTGAAAATTCTGACATGGATTCTCGATCAGGTCGAGAATGACTATGTGGGATAAAAGCATTCGATCGCTACTGCAAAATAGCACAAAATAGAGCTTTTTGAAAGCTGATTCATGTGTAAGAAAAAAGACTCATCAAATATGATAAGCCTTTTGTTTGATTCTTCGTGGTCATTTACGACGAATCGAGCACTGATGTAAGGGTTTAATCTCTTCAACTGTGATAAATTCAGTTGGATCAATTTCCTCCGTTAGTTCATCGTCACCGATTCTGTGTTTGATAGTGAACTGACCTTCTTTTTGTCGCCATTGAAGAGGGCATTTGGTTGTACTGTTAGGTGGTGAGGCTGGAAGCATTTGATTTTTTTCCAGCCATTCACGAGCTTCTACCTCAGAAGTAGGACCAAGTACAAACATGCGACTATTTGTTGATATTTTAATAATAACTGACATTTGTTTTTCCTTATCTGGTTGGGGGTTCTTATTTGACAATAACAGAATATTTACACCATGTCAAATCAAGCTACTCGAAATGTATTTCTTTTCTCGATTCAATCTTTTCTCGTAGTTTGTGGTATGAAACAAGTTCGGGATCAATATCAATAATATGCCCTGCTTCATTTCTAGCTGCTTCTACCATTTTCAAATTTTTAATTGCTTCCATTCCGATATCGGAGATGCCCCATTGTTTTTCTCCGTAGAGTTTTCCGCTTCCTCTTTGGGCTAGGTCAAATTCGGCAAGTTCAAAACCGTTTTTTGCAGTTTTTAATGCTTTTAGTCTTTCTGCCGTCTTTTGACTATTACTCTCTGTAAATACATAGCAATATGGTTGATGTTCACCTCGAATAACTCGCCCACGAAGTTGATGTAGTTGAGCTAGGCCAAATCTTTCTCCTCCCTCAATTAAAATAACAGTTGCATTTGGATTGTTTACACCAACTTCGACTACAGAAGTTGAGACTAGTATTTGAGTTTTTCCATTCATGAAATCTTTCATACTTTCATCTTTTTCTTTCGGACTCATTTTGCCGTGCATGATATCGATAATGAATTCTGGAAAAACATATTTGTTTAATCTCTCTGCTTCAGATTTTACTGACTTGGCAAGTATTGCCATTTCTTTTGTTGGATCTGGTTCATCGATTCTTGGGCAAATAATATAAACTTGTCTGCCTGCTTTTAATTCTTCTCGAATTTTTTCGTATGTATTTTCTCTATTTGAAGGTAAAACAATTTCTGTCAGTACTGATTTTCTTCCAGATGGCATTTGGTCGAGAAGGGTGAGGTCGAGGTCTCCAAAGATAGTAAGAGCAAGAGTGCGGGGAATTGGGGTGGCTGTCATTGAAAGTAGGTGTGGAACAAAGTCATCTTTCCTTGTAAGTTTTTGTCTTTGTTCTGTTCCAAAGCGATGTTGCTCGTCAATGATTACAAAAGCTAGATTTTTGAATTTAACATTTTTTGATATAAGAGCATGAGTACCAATAACAATAGGAATATCACCAGACTCTACCCATTTTAAAAGCTGAGTTTTAGAAATTGATGTTGGTTCAGTTGGGCGAACTTTTGATGGAAATTTCTGACAACCGCTTCCTGTAATAAGGCCAACTGATACACCTGTGTAAGCAAAATACTTTATGAATGATTCAAAATGTTGCTTGGCAAGAATTTCTGTTGGCGCCATATATGCAGTTTGTAAATGAGCATATTTATTAGAGTTGGGAGAGCTCATAGTGGCGGCATATACAAGCGAAGCTGCTACAGCAGTTTTTCCAGAGCCTACATCACCTTCAAGGAGGCGCGACATCGGCATACCACTTTTCATATCTTTTACAGATTCTGATATAGCACGAATTTGTGCTTCTGTAGCTTGAAAAGGAAATCTTTTTATAAAACCTTCAATTTCTTTATCTTCTGTATGTAGAATAAAAGATTTTTTTGAACGATTATTTTTTCGCTCTTTCATTTTTTGAAGCTGTATGAAAAAAACCTCTTCAAAAGCAAAACGTTTCCGGGCTGCTTCCGCATCGCTTTGTTTATGTGGGGTATGTATCCAAACTAGGGCTGTACGAAGTCCTGGGAGATTATATTTTTCTAGTATTTCTTTTGGAATAGGGTCCTCAAGCTCTTCTAATATTCCGCTGTGAAAAATTTTATCGATTGTGTGGTAAATCCATTTGCTTGTTATTCCTTTGCTTTCAGGATATACAGGGAATCCAAATTTATTTAAATTGTCTCCAGTATCTCCCCAAAGAGAATCTCCAACGGAGATCGGTATTTCTTTTATAGTTTCATGTTCTGGGTTGGAAAGATACATTCTTCCTTTTTTGTCTTGAACCTGACCTGAGAGTTTTAGAAGATCTCCATTTTTGAGCATTTTCGCAATGTATGGTTGGTTGAACCATACAACTTTCATTTTGGATCCTGAGCTGTCGGTAATTTCTCCTTCGGCCATTGTCATATTGCTCGTATGAGCTTTGCTTATTTTTAATTTATCAATCTTTCCATACAGGGAAATAAAGTCACCTTTCTGAAATGAGGAGATATTTTTAATTTCCGCTACATTGCCGTAGCGAGAGGGGAAGTAGTACAGAAGATCTAAAACGGTTTTTACACGTAGTTTTTTAAGAGCTTCTTTTTGAGAATCTACAAGACGAGATATTTTGGAGAGTTCTGTTTCTGGTGATAATTTAATATCCATAGTGCTTATTGTACACTGAATTTAATTAGTGTCATCTACTATCTGCTTACCAAAAAAGCACGAAATCCGAAGCACGAAATCCGAAACAAATACTAAATTCAAAAATACAAAACAATGCGCTGGTAAACATTTTCTGCTATCGCAAGAAATGTTTACCAGTTAATTATATGTATCCGTTTAATATTTCGAATTTAATTTTTTGGATTTGTTTCGAATTTCGGATTTCGTGCTTCGAATTTAAACACCTAGAACACTTATAACAATTACAACATCTAGAACGATTCTAGAGTGTTTTGCTTTTCACCGCTAATGCTAGTGCTGTTAAAGCAATAGCAATATCTTTGTAGTAAAAATCAAAAGACGGTGTACCCCAGTGAGCGTTCAGTAAAACAATAATAGCAAAGTATATAGAAACTATTAAAGGTGGAACAAAAGGTCTTTTTTCAAAAAGTATAAATGCTGCGATGACCACAAATAGAGTTGAGATTATCCACAATAAAACACTTGAAGAAATAAATTGTGTTAAAAAAGTTGGAACATAGACAGAAAATACTTTTGGTCTTAAATATGAACCCCAAGCCATATACACAAGCGGGAAGACGACTGCGATTTTTAAAATAAGGTGCGAAATTTTTTCTTTACTCATGAAGCTATTATGACATATTTTTTAAAATAATTCATGTAATAATTTACAATTTAATTATTCGCTTTAATTTTACTTATCTAATATAATCCCATGTAAGTATGCTAGACACTCTTAAAAAATATTTTGGATATGAAGAATTTAGACCTCTCCAGGAGGAGATAATTACTCGTGTACTTAAAGGGGGTGATTGTGTAGTTTTGATGCCGACAGGAGGAGGAAAATCTCTCTGTTTTCAACTTCCTGCTTTAATGGCAGAAGGAGTTGCTGTTGTAATTTCTCCTCTAATTTCATTGATGAAAGATCAAGTTGATGCTCTAAAGGCAAATGGTGTTACGGCTGATTTTATAAATAGCACTCTTACTCAAGAAGAAGTTACTGATATTATGATTAAAGCCAAAACAGGTAAGTTGAAAATTTTATACATCGCTCCGGAAAGGCTTAGTGTTCAGGGTTTTGATAATTTTTTAAACAGTTTAAATATAAGCCTAATCGCTATTGATGAAGCCCATTGTATTTCTGAATGGGGGCATGATTTCAGGCCTGATTATAGAAATCTAAAAATTTTGAGGGATAAATTTCCGTCTATTCCAATTATTGCTCTTACTGCCACAGCAACAGAAAAAGTTCGTGAGGATATTGTTCGGCAGCTTAATCTAGGAAGTGCGAAAGTTTATATTTCTAGTTTCAATCGACCAAATTTGAGCTATGAAGTTTTGCCTAAAAAAGAATCTCTTAAAACAATTGTTTCTTTATTGAATAGTTATAAGGATGAAAGCGTGATTATTTATTGTTTTTCTAGAAATGATACAGAGAAATTAGTCGAAAATTTAAAAATATATGGATTTAAAGCACTTCCGTATCATGCGGGTTTAGATGCTGAAAAGCGAAAAGAAAATCAAGAGAAATTTATTCGTGATAAAGTAAATATAATGGTTGCCACTATTGCATTTGGTATGGGAATTGATAAGCCAGACGTACGGTTGGTTATTCATCATAGTCTTCCGAAATCTGTAGAAGGGTATTATCAAGAGACGGGTCGAGCAGGTCGTGATGGTTTGCCTGCAAGATGTGTTTTGCTTTTTTCATATGCTGATAAATTTAAACATGATTTTTTTATTCGCAATATGACAAATCCAGAAGAAAAGAAAAAATCAGAAGAAAATCTAGGGCAGGTTTTGAGATATGGAGACTTAAATGGCTGTCGTCGGAGATTTTTACTTCGATATTTTAATGAAGTTTGTGAACAGAAAAATTGTGGTAATTGTGATGGATGTGTGGAGCGTGTTCCGCTTGAGATTAATACAATAATTCCCAAGGTGAGCAATAAGGTTGTTAAGCGAAAAAGTATTCAATCATTGGTTGGTGGTAAAAAATGTGATGAAAATCTTTTTGAAAAATTAAGAGAAGTTAGAACAAAAGAAGCCAAAAGATTAAGAGTTCCACCTTATATTGTTTTTGGTGATAAAGCACTTCGTGAAATGGCTTCTCACTTGCCAAAAACTTCAGATGATTTTCTAAAGATTAACGGAGTAGGGGATCAGAAATTAAAGAAATTTGGAGAGAAATTCATGGAGGTGATAAGAGGGTATAAGTAATAGTTTTTTAATATCTTATAATTTCACTAGTATTATCATTGCTGTGAAGTCGGGATGGGACCCGACTGCAAGGGCGGAGCACAACGGTGCAAGTCGTGGTCAGAAGATTTTTCAGCAGAAAAATACTTGTGACCTGATTGGCAATCCAGGTGATGTATTTTTTTATTTTGCGGAGGGAGCGAGATTCGAACTCGCGGGACCAATTAAGGACCGACGGTTTAGTAAACCGTTGATTTAAACCACTCATCCATCCCTCCAATAGCACGATTCATATATTAACCTAATATTGAGAATTTATAAAGGGGTAGTTTTAAAAATATAAAAATGTATAATTATTATATGAAAAAAGTATTAATCTTAATTGTGATTATTTTATTAGGAGCGGGAGGGTATTTTGTTTATCAGAATATTTCTGATAAAAATTTATACACAAAAACATTGGATAGTCGTTTGAGTTCGCCCGATTGGCATTGGAAGAATAATATAAACCAGCCAATTGCTGAAAAGGCTCAGGCATACTCGCGTTATGATTATTCTTTTTCTGTTGATATAGCAACATTTGAGAATGAAAATGAAGCACGAAAGGCCGAGGAGGATTGGATTATCGATCATAATCCAGCAAAGATTGGAATTAATGGTAAATACGTGAGTTATCTTCAGGAATCAAATCAGTATATTTATACAATAGGTGAGCATTTAATTTCTGTACAAAGTGGAAATGCTGACAACTCTACTACGGGTAGTTTTGTAAGTTGGTATGACAAACACTTTAAATCTTTGTTTAAATCAGATATATAATCATTAAATTGTTATAATTTAACACATTCTCAAGACAAACAATAAAACCGGCTCATCGCCGGTTTTATTGTTTTTGTTTATTTTCAGACTATGAAAGATGCTTTGAAACCAATTTTGTCATTTCAAACATATCAACAACCTTTTTACCTCCGAAAACTTTCTTTAGGGCTTCGTCAGCTACGATGTTTCGCTTCTTTTCTGGATCTTGAAGATTGTTCTTCTTGATATATACCCATAGGGCCTTTACGACTTCTGATCTTGGCATTGGACCTTTACCGACTACTTCACTAAGTTCCTCACTTATTTTCATTGGCTTCATAAAAGCCGAAGTTGCTTTTGGCATATAAATTTACGTTAATTGTTACTATAAATGCCATAATAACACAGAATCAAGCTTTTGTGGTAATAAGTATAAAAATTTGTAAATTGAAATGATTTCAAATTTATAAAATATATGCTACATTTGCTACGTAATTAGTTTAATCCCTGTATTGTCGTCCTCGCGAATGCGGGAATCCAGGTTCTGAATTTCAGACTGGATTCCTGCCTTACAGGCACTGTACACTTTTTGCTTTTTGAATACAAAATGCTCAAAGTCTTGCGCTTGGGTCCCATCCCAAGCTCACCTTCGCAGGAATGACAACAGGACAGGTGTTAGCTATTAATATTTGGAGACGTGTTAGAGCGGTTGAATAAGCAACTTTGCTAAAGTTGTAGGGGAGTCAAATCCCCTCGAGGGTTCGAATCCCTCCGTCTCCGCAAAATAATAATCCCGAGAAATTCTTGGGATTATTATTTTGCGGAGACGAGCAAGCTCTGTGTAGAGCTTGCGTGAGGGATTCTGCACCACAAGAGTATTTCCATTTTTCAACAGCTGTTGATACCCGGGAGTGGTACTAATTCCTTTCAGTCATAAGAAAAATCGGTCAAGACTTTGAGTATATCGCACGGAGCGAAGCGAGTACGATACGAAAAGTGTACTGGTCATGTAATGACAGAAACTCCCTCCGTCTCTTTAAATTAGTTTTCCTATATAAATTTGTTATAATCTTTTTATATGGCCGACAAATATTCTGCAGTTTGGGTTTCACATTCTTCGATGGGGGATTTTATAAAATGCCCTCGTCTTTATTATTTACACAATGTTTATAAAAACCCAAAAACTGGAAAGAAAATAAATTTGGTGGCACCTCCGCTTTCTCTCGGTTCAGCTGTGCATGAAGTTGTAGAAGGTTTGGCAGAATATTCTTCAGAAACACGATTCGAGAACCCTGAATTACTTTTAGAAAGATTCGAAAAAGCTTGGGAAAAATTTCACGGAAAGAAAGGAGGATTCAAATCAGAGGATGAGGAATCTTTAGCTAAGGCTCGAGGAATAGAAATGATTAAAAGGGTGATGGAAAATCCTGGGCCACTTAAAGAAAAAATTGTAAAAATTAAAGAAGGCGCAAATGGAATGCTACCAAATTTTTACTTGTCAGAAAAAGATAATATTATTTTATGTGGAAGAATCGACTGGCTTCAGTATAAAGAGGAAGACGACAGTATTCATATTCTAGATTTTAAAACAGGTAAGCATGAGGAAAGTGGTGAATCTCTTCAGTTACCTATATATCAATTGCTTTTAAATAATTTGCAAAAAAGAAAAGTTTCAGGTGCGTCATATTGGTATTTAGATTCTGATAATGAACCAAAGGAAGTTTCTTTGCCAAGCTTGCAAGAGTCTTATGATAAGGTATTTAAAGTTGCTAAAGCAGTTTCCGATGCGCGCACACTTGCTTTGCGAGTTGGAGCAGAAAAAGTTTTTGTTTGTCCTCGCGGAGAAGAAGGATGTTTTGGTTGTGCTCCATTTGAAAAAATTATTCGTGGCGAAGCTGAATCTTTAGGGGTTGGTGAGTGGGGGCAGGAGATTTACTTAGTATAAACATATGACCCATAATACATAACAAAAATTAGCATAATATGGAACCAAAACAGTTGGGTGCACTAGAAGTCAAAAATTTAGAAGTAATGAAAATCCCAGAATTTGTTGTACGTGAAGAAGAAGGGGTTAGATTGCTATCCATTATTCTTAAAGGTTCAAATCCAGAATGGGGAGCCAGTGAAGAAGATCATCCTCTGGTTGGTGAAATAAATCAATATTTTAAAGAAAACCCTATAGAACCTGAAATTGCTAAATTTATAAGTGGTGCAAATGAGGAAGCTGCCTTTGTTGTGTCTTTAGGTTTTAATAATCCAGAAAGTAGGAGATTTTTAATTGATTATCTTACGACTTATAAGAGAGGTAGAGTATCTGACCCAGAGACATTCATAGATTGGATAACTGAAATTTTGATTTCAATGAAAAATTCTTTACCTGATTATCTTAAACAAAGTTTTGCAAAGTATATTGAGTCTGACATACAAAGAAAAAAAGAAAAAATTGAATACTATAAGGAGATAATTTCAAAAATAATTGATTTTTATAAGCCGAGTGTTTCCACTACGAATATTAAACAGATAACTATTTTACCTACAGATTTTTTGGTAGGGCCCAAATCTGGTAGGGCTAGGTCAATAAATCAAGAACTAATTATTCAGTCTCATATCGATAATCCTCACAACTTCGAACATGAATTTCTACATTCAGTAATAAATCCTATTGCAGATAAGTTGGGTGAAGTTCTTTCTGAAGATCAAAAAAACAAAATATCAGAAATGGTGAACGGAAGATTGAAATTAGATTACGGAGATTATTATTACAGCTTGTTATGCGAAGAATTAATAAGAACATATAACAACATTTTCCAGCAAGGCGGTAGGCCTGACACCTATGAAGTTTTTGCGAACAAAATTAAGGACCTCGATGAAGTAGAGTTTCAGAAATTATTAGTTTATGAAAGTTTGAGAAAAGGATGCGATAGTTTGGATATAAAAAATGTTGAAGATTTTAGGAATAAATCTCGAGAGTATTTTGATAGGTTCAAAAAAGACGAATTTGAAATTCTTTTATTTAGATTATATGAAGAGTATGCCAAAGATGGCATTGCTAAATATGGAAATTTTGAACAGTTTATCTTAAAGAGACTGCCTCAAGAAATATAGTGTCAAATTTGTGTTGGACTGTATGTGATAGTAGTATTGGGTTATGGAACCTCTAGCATCAAAATTACGACCTAAAAACCTTAAGGAATTTGTGGGGCAGGATCACTTGGTGGGCGAAGGGAAACCTTTACGAAAAGCCGTTGAAGAAAAACACTTATTTTCTTTTATTCTATGGGGGCCACCAGGGGTGGGAAAAACGACTTTAGCTCGTATATATGCAAAATCTTTGGATTCTCAACTTTTTGAGCTTTCAGCTGTCTCAGCAGGCAAAGATGATATAAGGCAGATTGTGGAAGATAGAAGTGTTTTGTCGTCAAAACCGAAGGTTTTATTTTTGGATGAAATTCATCGTTTTAATAAAGCTCAGCAAGATTTTCTCTTGCCATATGTTGAAAGCGGAGTCATAACCTTAATTGGGGCTACAACAGAAAATCCAAGTTTTGAAGTTATTGGCGCTTTGCTTTCTAGAATGCGAGTCTTTACACTTTCTCCACTTGAACCGAATGATATGAAAAAGATAGTTAAGCGAGCTGGTTTGGAAGCGAAAATAAAACTTGATAAAAAAGCTCAAGAATGGATCATCGAAATGGCTGGGGGTGATGCTAGAATGTTAATTACAACACTTGATACTGCGAATAATTTTTATGGTGGAAAGGGAAAGGATATTACAGTAGAAGATTTAAAAGATACTGTACAAAATAGATTTTTAAGATTTGATAAAAAAGGCGAGGAACACTACAACACCATCAGTGCTTTCATAAAAAGTATGAGAGCAAGCAATCCAGATTCTGCACTTTATTATTTGGCACGTATGCTTATGGCAGGAGAAGATCCAAAATTTATCGCAAGAAGAATGGTGATATTTGCCTCAGAAGACATAGGTCTGGCTCAACCAACAGCTCTTGTTGTTGCTAATGATGTATTTAGAGCTGTAGAAATTATTGGTATGCCAGAATGTAGAATAAATTTAGCACACGGTGTTGCGTATTTGGCTTTGGCTAAAAAAGATAGACGAGCTTATGAGGCAATAGGGAATGCTTTTAATGATGTTGAGAAATTTGGAAATCTTCCAATACCAATGAAGCTTCGCAATGCACCAACAAAATTAATGAAAGAGATGGGTTATGGTGAAGGCTATGAAAAATATGACAAAGAGGGTATGTTACCAGATCGATTAAAGAATAAAAAATATTTAAAATAATTTTGAATATGTTATAATAGCAACATTATGATGTACGATAATTTTTATAATCAAAGTCGTTTCTTTGGTGGTCAGGGACCTGAAGGTTTTTTTGGTCCAGGGGCACTTTTTGGAATGTCACTTTTGGGTGGTTTGTTTTTATTATTAGTTTTGGCTTCTTTGGTACTTAAAGGTTTTGCTCTTTGGCACTCTGCAAAGCGTGGTGAAAAGTGGTGGTTTATTGCACTTCTTCTTATAAATACAATGGGTTTGTTAGAACTTGCTTATCTCATCTTCTTTGCAAAAGTTTGGGGGAGAGGTCATCATGGAAAGTTTTGTGAGGATTGTGGAAAAAAGTGTAAAAATTGCACTTGCGAAGGTGGTTGTTGTGGCGAAGGAAAGAAAGAGGGTGGTGAAGTTGAATAGGTATAACACATAACATAAAATGCGTGATGCTAAAAAGTGTCACGTATTTTATTTTGGAGTGTAATTTAAATGCTCTATGTTTAATGTGCGATGGTGTATGCTAAAACTTCTCTGGCACCAGCTTTCAGTAATTCAGTGCGTGCTTCTTCTATGGTTGATCCTGTTGTCCAAACATCATCCACCAAGAGAATATTTCTTTTTTGTATTTTTTCAGGCATTCTAACTGCAAAAGAGTTTTTTATGTTTTTTAACCTATCTAATCTATTTTTTGTATGTGCTTGACTTAAATTATCTTTAATTTTTACTAAGTTGTTATAGGAAAAATCAAAAGTGTTATTTTTATCAATTTTTTCTATATATTGAACAATTCTTTGGCATTGGTTAAAACCATATTCTTTCATTCTGTGTTTTGTTGCTGGTATTGGAATTATAATTGGTCTCGTGTAGTTATTGAATTCCAACTTTTCACTGATATCTTCGAGTAAATAATCATACATTACTTGGGAGGCCTGTTTTGTCGCCTTTTTATCACCCTTATATTTTATTAGTTTTATTAGTTTCTTAATAGGGGCGTTTTTGTAATAAAAAATAGAAAAGATGTGAGGGTTGTCATTGACAGCCTTAGGCAGAGAGTGGAAATTATTTGTAGTTAAAATTTCTTCCCTTGGTAGGAAAAAAACATCAATTAAATATCCACAGAAACTTTTGATAAAAACTTTTAAATAATTCATATATATATGATACAATAAAAAAGAGTTCGTATGTCTAATTCACTTTCCAACATATTTAAAAATCTTTTTAACTCTAAGGAGGAGAGCGTTTTTGGTATTGATGTCGGTTCTTCATCTGTGAAAGTTGTTCAAATTAAGAAAAAGAAAGGTAAGGCAATTTTAGAGACATACGGAGAATTATCTCTGGGCCCTTATGCTGGTTTTCAGATTGGCCAATCCACAAGCCTTCCTCCTGAAAAAATTATAGAAGTTCTGAAAGATGTGATGAAAGAGGCAAATATTACAACTAAAAATTGTGGGATTGCAATTCCTATTAAATCAAGTATGGTTTTCACGATTGACATGCCGATGTTTTCAGAAAAACAATTAAATCAAATGGTACCTATTGAGGCAAGAAAATATATTCCAGTTCCAATTTCTGAAGTTACGCTTGATTGGTTTGTGATACCGACAGAAGAAAGAATTCCAGATGATTCTTCGGCGGATCTTCCTACTGATCAGAAAAACAAAGAGGAAGACAAAAAGAGAGTTCAGGTTTTGATAGTTGCGATTCATAATGATGTTTTAACTCGTTTTTCAAATATAGTAAGAGGGTCTGAGTTAAATGCTGGATTTTTTGAAATAGAAATGTTTAGTACGGCAAGGGCGGTGTTGGATCAAGATAGTGCACCTGTTATGATTTTTGATATGGGGGCTTCTGCAACTAAACTTTATATAATTGAGAGGGGGATAATTCGTAATTCACATATTATAAGTAGGGGTTCACAAGATGTAACATTATCAATATCTTCGGCCTTGGGTGTAGCTGTTGATAAGGCTGAAAAAATGAAAATAAATTTCGGATCAAATCTTCCAGAAGAAGATCATCAAATTGCTGATATTATCGGTCTTGTAATCGATCCTATTCTATCTGAGGTTAATACCGTCCTATTGAATTATGAAAGAAAATATAATAAAAATGTCATGAAAGTTTTACTTTCTGGTGGGGGTTCTGGGTTAAATGGTTTTGCGGAATATGTAAGTAAAAAAATAAATACAGAAGCCACTCTTGCGTTACCTTTTTCAAAAATAGAGACACCGGCTTTTTTGAATGAGACTTTTAAAAAAGCAGGGGTTGGATTTTCGGTTGCAATCGGAGTTGCATTACGACGTTTACAAGAAATTCAATAGCATTTTTTTTGTTTCGTATTATAATATATACATCAGCACATTTTTATGGAACCAAAATTTCAAACATCATTTATACCAAAGAAACCGATCGTAGCATCGGAAGGCATAGCAAGGAAGTCAATAGATTTTTTTGCAATAATTGCTACTATACTTTTTCTAGGTAGTTTAGTTCTTTCAGGAGCTGTTTATGCTTGGAAGTACACACTTGAAAAACAAGTGGTCAGTCGTGAAGCTGATCTTGCAAAAGCAAAAGGTCAATTTGATCAAGAATTTATTGGTTATGTAAATAGGTTAAATACTCGAATAGAGACTTCGAAAGATTTGCTCAATAACCACGTTGGAGCTTCTACTATTTTTGGATTTTTGGCTGCTCATACCTTAAAGACGATTTCATATTCAGACTTTTCTTATACATATGAAAATGATGGAACTGTAAAAGTTGTCATGAGGGGTTTAGCAAAAAGTTATAGTTCTATCGCTCTTCAATCTGAGGAGTTTGGGAAACAAAATCAATACATAAAGAGCCCTATTTTTTCAGATTTGAATCCAGACACAACTGGTAGTGTCGTATTTACATTAACTGCATTTTTGGATAAGAATTTGATATCATATCAAAAGAATCTTGGACAAATAACTAATTTCTCAGATACAGAAGCGTCAACTAGCCAACAACAAAACATATGAAATCATTAACACCAATAATCTTTATAATTATTTCAGTAATAATTTTCTTTACTATTACAGATCCTGTTTATAAAGAAGTCAATAAATTAAAGATTAAATATGCACAATATCAAGATGTGCTTGTTAAATCTGAAGAACTATTGGCTCAAAGAAAAGCTCTTCAAGATAAGTACAATAGTTTCGCCGAAACAGATCTAACTCGTTTAAAAAAACTTCTACCTGATACTGTAGATAATGTTCGATTAATTATTGATATTGACGAGATAGCTAAACGCTATGGTCTTACGATAAATAATGTTCGCTTGGATGATTCAAAAGCTACTAAGACGGGAGTTAATGACGCCACAGCGACCATCACCGCCGGGGGAGGTATGTACGGAACTATTCCTATGGGTTTCTCAGTAAATGCTGATTATGATACATTTCTAAGCTTTCTCAGTGACTTAGAAGGTAGTTTAAGAATTGTTGATGTTACCAATATTGGTCTAAAGCCTGGGGCGAATGGAATCTACTCATTTAACGTATCATTAAAAACCTATTGGCTTAAATAAAAAAAACTATGTCATCAATCATGAAAACAATAAGTATAGTTTTGGTCTTAGCGGGGGTTGGATTTTTTGGATACAATTATCTCACTAGAACAAGTGTTCCTAGTGATGTTTTGATACAGCAAGATAGTGTTGATACATCTAAAATGGGGGCAGAAGTACTTATTGCCCTTAATCAATTAAAGACATTAAAGCTAGATTCTAGTATTTTTAAAGATAGAACATTTGTGAGTTTGTATGATTTTAGTAAACCTCTAAATCCAGAACCCGTTGGGCGTATAAACCCGTTTTCTCCTATAGGGGTTGAAATTTTAGGTACTGTTAAGCTTGCACCGGTATCTAAAATCGCTGCAACTTCAACAGGCCCATCTGTTAGTACATCAACTAAAACTGGGGCTGGTAATTAAATAATATAGTATGAATTTTTTTGAATTTCTTGTTGAAAAAAAAGTAATAAACAAGGATGATGTTGCATCCATAAAAACAGACCTAAAGAAGGTTTCGGTTGAAAAAGCCTTACTGGCTCACGGTCTTTCTGATATGGATGTTCTTTCGCTTCGTGGTGAGTACTACAATATTCCTATCCGTAGAATAGAGGAAGGTGCTGTTCCTTTTGATGTGCTGAAATATATCCCAGAAGAGTCGGCTATGCATTATAAATTTGTTCCGATCAATATTAAAGATGGTTTTCTTGAGGTTGGTCTGACTGATCCTGATAATATTGAGGCGCGAGATGCATTAAATTTTATTGCTGAAAAAGTTAATATGCCTTTTAAGGCTTTTCTTATTACTGAAGACGATTTCAAAAAAATTCTTGAGGTATATAAAGGTCTTTCAGGAGAAGTGACAAAAGCTTTAACTGAGCTCGATGGTGAACTGTCTGAAGAAGAGGAGCTTCTTTTGAGTGATAAGGGTACTGTAACAAAATCTGCGTCAGGAACAACCATTATTGAAGATGCTCCTGTTACGAAAATCGTTGCAACAATACTTCGTTATGCTGTAGATGGTTTGGCTTCAGATGTGCATATTGAACCTATGACTGATAAAGTTCGTGTACGTTTTCGTGTCGATGGAGATTTGAATACTAGTCTTATCTTGCCGATAAAGGTTCTTTCTTCTGTCGTTGCACGTATTAAGATTCTTTGTAGTATGCGTCTTGATGAAAAAAGAAAACCACAAGATGGAAGTTTTTCTGCTCGTGTTGAGGGCCGATCTATTGATTTTCGTGTCTCAACTTTCCCAACTGTGTATGGAGAAAAAGTCGTAATGCGTATTTTGGACAAAGAAAAAGGTGTAAAAAAACTTGATGACCTAGGTATGTCGCTTGAAAATCTTGCCCTTATAAGGGAGGCTATCACAAGGCCTTACGGGTTAATACTCATCTCAGGACCAACAGGTTCTGGAAAATCTACAACACTTTACGCGATGCTTAATGAGATTGATAAGGAATCAAATAACGTTCTTTCCCTTGAAGATCCTGTTGAGTACAATATTCCAAGTATTAGTCAGTCACAAGTTCATCCAGAGATTGGATATGATTTTTCTACAGGACTTCGCACTACGCTTCGTCAAGATCCAGATATTATTATGGTGGGGGAGATTCGTGATGCTGAGACAGCTAAACTTGCTATTCAAGCTTCTTTAACGGGCCACCTTGTACTTTCTACAATTCACACCAACAACTCAACTGGTATAGTTTCTCGTCTTATTGATATGGGAGTGGATCCTTATCTAATCCCCCCTACTCTTATTTTAGGTATTGCCCAAAGACTTGTACGAAAGCTTGGGCCAGGGGCGGGTAGACCCTTGCCTATCAATGATAGTTTGAAATTAATGATCGAAAAACAATTTGCGGATCTACCGGAAAAATACCGTTCGAAAATTCCTATCCCTTCCGAGGTTCTTGCATTAGCTTCTTCACCAGAATGTCCGAGTGGTGTTCGTGGGCGAGAAGCGGTGATTGAAATGTTTAAGATGGATTCTGATATAGAGAAAGTTATTTTAACAAATCCTGCGGATTCGGAGATTTATAAAGCAGCTAGAAATAAGGGTATGCTCACCATGAAAGAGGATGCAATATTGAAAGCCTTCCAAAAGAAGATCCCTTTTGAAGAAATTAGTAATCTGTAATATAATAAACATTATGAATCCAGACACAAAAACAAAGATTTTAATTATCGACGACGATAAATTTTTATTAGATATGTATTCTCTCAAGTTTTCAAAAGGTGGGTATGAGGTAAATACTGCTTTTAATGGTGAAGAAGCTATAAATAAAATCAAGGATGGATATGTCCCAGATGTTGTACTTTCAGATGTTATAATGCCGGTAATGGATGGTTTGAAATTTTTAAAGATTTTTCATGATGAAAAACTTGTTCCTTCCGCTACTGTCATAATGCTTTCAAATCAAGGACAGAATGAAGATATTGAAGCCGCAAAGAGTCTTGGTATTGATGGTTATATTGTAAAAGCCCTAACGATTCCTTCCGAAGTGCTTGAACAAGTAGAAAAAATTCACAAAGAGAAGAGAGGTTAATTGTTAAAATAAATTGTTGAATATTATTCTTTCTCATAGTTCAAATTTTGAATTTTTCAGACCGGATTAAATATTTTGAAAAAATAATATATAAAAATAAACTATGGAAAAAAACTACGAAACAGATCTCAATGAGCTTTTAGACACTGTGATAAAAGAGGGTGGTTCAGATTTACATTTCTCAGTCGGTAGACATCCAACTGTGCGTATTTCCGGAGCTCTCGTACCTTTGGTGAATAAACCTATTCTTACTGAAGAGGATACAAAAGGTTTGCTTTATAAGCTTCTTACAAAAGAAAATATTGCCATGTTTGAGGCTAATAAAGAAATAGACTTTTCTTTTAATCATCAAAACAAATCTCGTTTTCGTGGAAATGGTTTTTACCAAAAGGGAACTATCGGAGGAGTACTTCGTCTTATTCCAAATGTTATACGTACCCTTGAAGAATTAAAACTTCCTTCTATTCTTGAAACTTTTTGTAATAAACAGCAAGGTTTTTTTCTGGTGGTTGGACCGGTTGGTCAAGGTAAAACAACCACACTTGCTTCTATGGTTGAGTTGATTAATCAGCAAAGAGGTGAACATATTGTAACTATTGAAGATCCTATCGAGTATATGTATGAGCCAAAGAAGGCAATGATTGACCAGAGAGAGGTTCGTTTGGATACTAAAGCCTTTCACACAGCTCTTGTGAGTGCTTTGCGTCAGGATGTGGATGTTATTTTGGTGGGAGAGATGAGAGATTATGATACTATTTCTGCTGCTGTTACAGCTGCTGAGACAGGTCATTTAGTATTTTCAACACTCCATACTAATAATGCAGCTCAAACAATTGATCGTATTATTGACTCTTTTCCTCCTCAGCAACAAGATCAGATTCGTGTTCAACTCGCCGGTTCACTCATTGGAATTTTCTCACAACGACTTATTCCTAGAATTGCAGGGGGACTTGTACCAGCCTATGAACTTTTGATAAATAATAATGCAGTTTCAAACCTTATTCGAGAAAGAAGAACTCATGAAATAAATACTGTTATTGAAACAGGTTCAGAAAATGGAATGATCGATATGGATAGGTCTATTGCAGAGCTTGTAAGAAGAGGGGAGATTAGTATCGAAAATGCATATCTACATTCTTTCAATCCAAAAACACTCGAGAGATTAATTTAAAAATTGATTCTTCTTCCAAGGCCCGACCTTAATCTGCAAAAAGTCTTATTCCAAGGCCCGACCTTAATCTGCAAAAAGGTCGGGCCTTTAGTTTTTTTCTTTTTTCTTTTTAATTTCTGAGTTATAATATACTCATGTTATTTAACTACAAAGCAGTTGACTCTACGGGGTCAGAACAAAATGGTTCGATTGATGCACTTAATGTTGATGTTGCTATCAACTCACTTCAGCATCGAGGACTTATTATAAAGGCAATACATTCAGAGGAGGAAGGTGGATCTATTTTAAATAGACAACTTTCAATCTTTAATCGTGTTTCTAATAAAGATGTGGTGGTTGTTTCCCGTCAACTTGCTACACTTTTCGGAGCCCAAGTCTCTGCTCTAAGAGTTTTTAGGCTTATTGCAAACGAAACTCCAAACCCAACACTTGGTTTGAAACTTCAAGATATTGCTGATCGTATTCAAGGTGGTGAATCTATCTCAAAAGCAATGGAACATCACCCGACTGTATTTACTTCCTTTTTTACAAACATGGTGAAGGCTGGAGAGGAGTCGGGTAAACTCGATCAGACATTTATGTTTCTTGCCGACTATTTAGATCGAAACTTTGAGGTTACTACAAAGGCTAAAAATGCCCTCATTTATCCATCTTTTGTTATTTTCACCTTCTTTGCTGTGATGGGTTTGATGCTCACTATGGTTATTCCAAAGATTACAGGGATTTTGAAAGATTCGGGTCAAGAGATTCCAATATATACAAAAGCTGTTATGGCTCTTTCAGATTTCCTCATAAACTATGGAGTATTCTTCTTGATTGCGGTGGTTATCGGAGGATTCTTTCTTGTAAGATTTGTTCGTACTAAAGCAGGTAAAGCATCTTTTGATGAATTTAAACTAATGGTGCCATTTGTTGGAGATTTGTATAGAAAACTTTATTTGTCTCGTATTGCTGACAACATGAACACGATGTTAACCTCTGGAATTCCAATGGTGAGAGCTCTTGAAATTACTAAGGACGTTGTCGATAATGAATCTTATCATAGTGCGATGGAAGCTGTTGTGGAAGATGTGAAAGGGGGAGTGGCTGTTTCAGATGCTATGGCTAAACATAAAGAAATACCAGGAATCATGACAGCTATGATGAAAATTGGAGAAGAAACAGGAAATCTGGGAGAAATTTTATCGACCTTGGCAAAATTTTATCGACGGGAGATGATGAACGCTGTCGATACCCTTGTGGATTTGATCGAGCCCGTTATGATTGTGATGCTTGGTCTCGGGGTAGGAATTCTTCTCGCTTCGGTTCTTATACCGATTTACAATGTTTCTTCCGCTTTTTAAAAATCTCCCCAAGGCCAGACCTTTAGAATTCAAAAAGGTCTGGCCTTTTGAATCCATCCTCATACCTGCGTTGTCATCCTCGCGAATGCGGGTGAGGCCGGGATGGGACCTGGCCACAAGATCGGAGTGAATGAAGGTGAGTGAGGTGTGGCCAGGAAATTTTTCTCAAGAAAAATATTCTTGGATCCAAGTTCTGAACTTGTATTTAATGTGTCCCGCCCATAAATACATAAAGATGGGCGGGATGACACAAAACATAGTCACGAGTACGTTCCTTGTTTTGTGTCACTTATCCACAGCCCCCTTGTATTTACTTTTTCAAAACTAGTATATAATAATAAGTAATATAGATGTTTTCAAAAAAAATCGAACGTCTAAATTTGCAAATTTATTAAGTTTAATTATAAATTCATTTAAATGAAAAAATATTCAAAAGGTTTTACATTGATTGAGCTCTTGGTTGTTATCGCAATCATCGGTATTCTATCATCAGTTGTTCTCGCATCACTAAACACAGCGAGACAAAAGGGTCAGGATGCAGCTGTCAAGTCACAATTAGCAGCTATGCGAGCGCAGGCAGAAATTGTTTATGATGTTGGTAGTACTTATGGAACAATGACGGCTGCAACTAGTACTGTTGCAAACAAAGCAACTGCTAGCTTTACTGGCGGAACAGGTATTTGGGCAGATGCTTCTTTTAAGGGTGCAGTTCAAAACTTAGCAAATACAGCTCCTAATAATGCAAGTAATCTCGCTGTTTATTATGGTGGTTCCGCAACCAATTGGGCTGTAGCCGCAACTTTGCCTTCAGATATTACAAAAAGTTGGTGTGTAGACAGTTCAGGGCAATCTAAATCAATAACAACACCTACAACTGCAGCCTCATTTGTTGGTTGTTAATAAAAGATAGCAAGCAAGGGTCTAGCAAGGATAATCCTTGATACAAAGAAAAACTCGTTAACAAACGAGTTTTTCTTTGATTTGTCATACCCAACATTTCATATCAAGGATTATCTTGATATTGAAAAAAGAGACTCTTTTTTGTTAAGGCTAGCAAGGTCTGACCTTGATAAAGCTTAATAAAACGAGGTTCTATAAAAAGAATCTCGTTTTATTTTTATCCACAGTTTGTGTTTTATTAAGGTTGAACCTTGGTATTGATTATCTTCCATTGTAATATCTACCCATTTTTTTTGGTGTATTGTATAATTTATGGTATTATCAAGAGGTATATAAAAAGTGTAATTATTATTAAATATTAGATATTAAAAATGAAAAAATATTCAAGAGGTTTTACACTCATCGAGCTCTTAGTTGTTATTTCAATCATAGCATTACTATCCTCGATTGTTTTATCTGCATTAAACTCAGCCAGAAATAAAGGAAAATCTTCTGCTGTGAAGTCTCAATTGGCAGCATCTCGTTTACAAGCTGAGTTGTTTTACCATAATAATGGTACAACTATTGGATATACGAATCTTTGTACTTCCGCGACCGGTACAAAACCAATGTTGGATAATTTGAAAAAAAGCGATACGAGCGCCGCGTGTGTTAGTACTGCAACTATTTGGGTGATGACCGCAAAGGATCCAAATGGTACCTATTGGTGTGCTGACAGCACAGGTGCTTCAAGAGCGGTCACGGCAGAAGCTGTAACTGGTGATACTGCTTGTAACTCACTTGGCACTTAAAGAGGGCTAGCAAGGTCTGACCTTGATAAAGCTTAATAAAACGAGGTTCTGTAAAAAGAATCTCGTTTTATTTTTATCCACAGTTTGTGTTTTATTAAGGTTGAACCTTGATGTAGTAGGAGTACAATTATTAATATGACAAGAAGCTTAGAAATATCTTTAGATCAATTTTACCATATATACGATAGAGGGGTTGATAAAAGGAAGGTGTTTATGGACGAGGGGGATTATGAAAGATTCGTTAAGTTATTATACACTGCCAATAGTGATACTTCAGTTCATTTAAGTAATTATCAAGGTCAGACCTTGATAAATATACCTAAAGGGAAACCAATTGTAAGTATTGGTGCTTGGTGTCTAATGCCTAATCATTTTCATTTACTTGTAAAAGAAATATCTCCCGATGGGTTGAGTTTGTTTATGCAGAAGCTTTTGACTGGATATTCTATGTATTTTAATACTAAATATTACAGAAGAGGGGCTTTATTTGAAGGTAGATTTAAAGCGAAGCATTTAGATTATGATCAGTATTTAAAATATCAATATACATATATTCATTTAAATCCAATTGGGATTATTGATAGTGGTTGGAAGAAAAAAGAAATTAATAATAAAATAAAAGCTAAGAAATTTTTGGAAGAATATAAGTATTCTAGTTATAAAGACTATACACGAGAAGGGAGGGAAGAAGAGTGTATTTTGAATAAGGAATCATTTCCAGAATACTTTTCAACAGTTGATGATTTTGAAACCATGATTGAAGAATGGGTAAATTTTGATTCAGAAGAAATATCAAGGTCAGACCTTGATAATAATATATAAATTTGAGTGTGTATTTTAAGGTCTGACCTTTTTGGGTTCTGAAGGTCAGACCTTTGGGCTCGATTGGTTTTACTATACGACTGGAGTTCACTGATGTTTTTTATGAGCTACTAGGATCACTAGTGCCTAGTATTTTTCTTTGCTATAATGTATCCATAATGTTTACTATATTTTTCTTATTTTCATTTGCACTTGGAGCAATTATCGGAAGCTTTTTAAACGTTGTGGCTTATCGATATGGCACAGCAAAGAATTTAGGAGGTAGATCTTCCTGTATGACTTGCTGTCAGCAATTAAAATGGTATGAGCTTATTCCTGTTGTGAGTTATGTGATGCTTAGTGGAAAATGTCGCACTTGTAAATCTAAAATATCTTCACAATACCCATTTGTCGAAAGTATTACCGGACTTTTATTTGCTCTAACTTTCTTAAAACTTTTACCTGTTCTTGAGACTTCTCCTTTAGTATTCGTTTTACTTTTTGCATTTTTTGCTTACATATTCTCAATACTTATGGTTATTGCAGTATATGACATACGTCACAAGATGATTCCAGACCGACTCGTATTTTTATTTTCTAGCTTATCGTTAGCGATGCTTGTATTTATGTTTTTTATTTCTGGGGATAATTTAATATCTTTGGTAATTAATCTATTGTCTGGTCCAGTTCTTGCTTTACCTTTTGCTCTTCTTTGGTATTTTTCAAAAGGGAAGTGGATTGGTTTTGGTGATGCTAAAATCGCCCTTGGTATGGGGTGGTTTCTTGGGCTTGCAGGTGGTGTCTCTGCAGTTGCTTTAGGTTTCTGGATTGGAGCTGTGGTAAGTATCTTTTTACTTCTTGTTTCAAAATATGGAAAATCAAAAATTAAAATCACCCGTAATACAGAAATTCCTTTTGCCCCATTTCTTCTAATCGGTCTCGCTGTGGTTTTTTTATTTAATTTTGATTTCTTCTATATCAACCAATTAATGTCTTATGCTTTATAGAATAATAAACAAAAAAATAATTTCTAAAGTTTTTGATTTAAATATTTTCTCTAAAAAAGAAAATATGAGCACATTGCAAAAACAAAAACTCAGCTATGAGAATGGTTTTTCTCTCATAGAGCTTATTGTCGTGATGGCAATCTTTACTATTATTACTTCTGTTGTTATTTTTAACTACGGAAAATTTTCTAGTAATTTGGTTGTGACTAATTTAGCGTACGAAGGAGCTTTAGCTATACGTCAGGCTCAGGTTTATGGAATTTCCGTAAAACAGACAAAGGCTTCACAAAGTTCTCCTAATAAAAATTTTAATGCTGCCTACGGTGTATCTTTTGCTTCAAATGATCTTCAGCGTTTTTATTTATTTGCAGACGGTGTTTTTGAAGATAATTGGCGTGATATTAACTCAGCGGAGGATGAAGAGACTTTTACTATGAATGGCTCAAATGTAATAAAATATTTTTGCGTAACTTATTCTGACGGAGCTACAAAAATTTGTAGTGGATCAGGATTGACTAATTTATCTATTATTTTTAAACGTCCAGAACCTAATGCTAAGATATTTGGTTTTTCTTCTCCTAGTGCTTTGATTGATGGAGGTGGGACAGAAAAAACATTCAGTAAAGCAGAAATCATGTTCACTTCTGGAAGGGGAGATAAAATAGCTAGAATTACAGTTACAAATACAGGTCAGATATCAGTTGATTCTTGTAATGCACCCGGAAAAACATGTCCCGAACAAACATCATATTAAAAAAGAAAATAGCCCAAACTTTTCCTAAAAGTTTGGCTGACAGAAGGTCTGGAGGTTTTACACTAATTGAAATGATGGTGTCTGTTGCCTTGTTTGCTATAGTCGTGATGATATCAATGACTGCAATTCTTTCTATTGTTGATTCAACTAAAAAAGCCCAATCTTTAAAATCCGTGATGAATAATTTAAACTTTGCTCTTGAGACAATGACGAGGTCTATAAAGACAGGTGAAATTATTTATTTTAATAATCCACAAATCTTTATAAACGTAACTGATCAAAATAGTATACCACTTTTATATAAGCTTGAAGATGGTGCTATTAAAAGAAATGGTATAGCTATAACAGCTCCTGAAGTAATCGTCGACAGCTTAATGTTTTACCCTGCAGGGTCAGTTCAACCCAGTGTGGTGATTGTTGTTCAAGGAACTGTCAAACTTAGCGAGAGAGTGACTTCAAAATTTAGTATTCAATCCACCGTTACTCAGAGAAAGCCAGGAATTTAAATAATTCGACTTTTTAATAATAAAAACTTATTAGGATAAATGAAAAAAATCATAAAACAAAAAGGATTTACGTTGGTAGAAACACTTGTGGCTATTTCTATCCTAATGATTTCTGTTACAGGTCCTATATATTACGCTTCGGAAAGTTTGAAAGCAGCTGTTTATGCTAGAGATCAAATTACTGCATTTTACCTAGCTCAAGATGCTTTTGAACAGATTAGAAAAATTCGAGACGATAATATTTATGGCCCTGGTCCTTCTTGGGATGTTGGGCTCACTGGTTGCCAAATTCTTTGTAGAGTGAATACAAATGGATTATTTTATTCTATTGATGTTGTGACTCCTCTAAATAATGAAAATAAGTATTTATACAAAAATAATACCAATGGAATATATTCACATAACACAACGAATGGTACAAAAACAATTTTTCAGAGAACTGTGAGGATTGAACCGATGGATGGTGATCCATCTGGCTCTTGGGACAAGGCCACAGAAATGAAAGTTACGGTTATGGTGGATTGGAATAGTAGAGGGGTGTCGAGGAATTTTACAGCTTATGAGTTTTTGAGAAGATTAAATAAATAAATTCGTTGATCGAATTTGATTTGGTTTAAAG
>CAIZIN010000061.1 GCA_903933085.1 uncultured bacterium | reverse complement strand
AGTCATTTACCCACAACAAAAGGTGTGCCCTACGGGCACACCTTTTGTTGATTTTGGTTTGTGTTTTATTACACCCCCTACTTTGCTTTACCTACTCTCCTTCTAGACACAATAAACTTATTTGAATACTTTTTAGATCGTCGTGATTTCTGACCTTTGCCCACAGGTTTACCCCATAGAGTCTTTGCACGTCGTGTTCCTCGTCCTTGTCGTCCTTCTCCACCTCCATATGGGTGGTCAACTGGGTTCATGGCACTACCTCGAACAGTTGGTCGAATTCCTAACCATCGTGATCGGCCAGCTTTACCTAGGTTCACAAGATGATTCTCATCATTTGAAACAGAACCAATAGTTGCATAGCAGTCTCCGAGAAGTTTTCGAACTTCAGTTGAAGGTGACTTCAAATGAGTCCAATTACCGTCCTGAGCAGCCACCTGTGCATAGTTACCCGCTGAGCGAGCAAGTTTTGCAGCGCCATTTATTTTCAACTCAACGTTATAAACAAATGAACCTACTGGAATGTTTTTAAGAGCAAGTCGGTTTCCAACTTTTATCGGAGCATTTTCTGAAACGATAAATGTATCGCCCACTTTCATACTCTTTGGCACAAGAACATATCGTCTTTCACCGTCAGCGTAACAAACAAGTCCAATAAATCCTGTTCTGTTTGGATCGTATTCAATACTTTCCACCTTTGCAGGAATATCTTTCTTATCATATACGAAGTCAACAATACGATATCGTCTCTTTAGTCCTCCTCCTTTATGTCGAGTTGTTACTCGACCGTCTTTATTACGACCAGAACCACGTCGAAATCCAGCAACAAGCGCTTTGTGAGGCTCTGCTGTAGTTAGACTATCTTTATATGAGACAGTCGTCATTGCTCGACGTGATTTTGATGTTGGTTTATATGATTTCATAATTAGATGAATTCAATCTTATCTCCCTTCTTTAAAAAGACATAGGCCTTCTTTTTTCCGCTCTTTGTACCTTTTTTTCCACGAACAACAACTTTCTTCGCTGGAAGATACGCGACGTTAACTTTAACAGGAGTTACTTTGTAAATCAGTTCAACCGCTTTTTTCACTTGATCCTTAGTTGCCCAAGGAGCAATTTCAAATGCATATGCATTATGTACAGATTCTGAGGCAGCTTTTTCAGTAATATGTGGTCGCACAAGCACATTTGAAATGTCTCGTTTAGCCACAGATGTTTTTATAGTTTTTTCCATAATTTTGATTAGAAGATTTTTAAAATCCGAAATCCGAAATCCGAAATCCGAAACAAATTCAAAATATTAAATCTAAAATTCAAAACAAAGATTTCCCGTATTTGTTTATTATTTTGATATTTGAATTTTGTGCTTGTTTCGAATTTCGTGCTTCGTGCTTCGAATTTATGATTCTTTATGCTTTCTTAGACTGTAAAAATGCAAATGCTTTTTCCGGCTCAGAGATCACTACGAACTTTGTGTTCATAAGATCTACCGGATTTACATTGCGGAATTCATCGACCTTTATACTTCCAATATTTGAGAAACTCTTCTCAGTACCTGCGTGTTTACTAGATATACCGAAGTAAGCAGCATTCTTTCGCTTTGTTGCAATTTTTTCATAACCCTTGATTGTACCAAGAGACATCAAAATTTCTTTTGCGTCCTTTGTTTTTGGCGTATCAAGTTTAAGAGAATCAATAAACAAAACTTCACCTTCTTTAAATTTCTTTGAAAGAATAGTAAAAATTGCTTTTGTCTTCATTTTTCGGTTTACTTTTCTGTCGTAATTCTTGTCATTTCGTGGACCGTGAGCCACACCTCCACCTACCCAAATAGGAGATCGAGATGAACCATGTCGTGCGCGTCCTGTACCCTTTTGTTTCCATGGCTTTTTACCACCACCAGAAACTTCACCGCGGTCTTTTGTATGAGCAACATTCTCGCGAGCTGTACTCATCATTGAGACCACAACTTGATGTACCAAGTCAGCGTTCCATTTTAGGCCGAAAATAGATTCAGGTAATGCAATATCACCCGCTTCCTTTCCCATTTGATTGTACACCTTTGCAGAAATTGAAATTTCACCTTCTTTCACTTCTTTTGTTTTTGTAGTTTTCATATATTTGATATTACATTAAGCCTTAATCTCGACCAATGTGCCACGACGACCAGGAAGAGCTCCTTTAATAAGGATTTCGCCTTTCTCAGTATCGATTTGCACGACTTTTAAATTTTGCACAGTAATTGAATCGCCACCCATTCGGCCGGCCATTCTCATACCTTTTGGAACACGTCCACCTTCTCTGTTACCTCCAGAAATAGAACCCGGCTCACGTTCAGAGTGCTTCTGACCATGAGATCGAGGACCTCCATGGAAACCATGTCGCTTAACTACACCTTGAAAACCTTTACCCTTTGAGATAGCAGTGACAGTTATCTTCTCCCCTTCCACAAATTGTGAAAGATCAAGTGCATCGCCAACATTTTTTACTTCGCTAGTTCGAATCTCTCGCATAACCTCAAAGTTTCCAAGGTCTTTGCAATGTCCTTTCTGAGCTTTGTTAATATTTTTTTCTTTTCGCACACCAAAACCAACCTGAATAGCTTCGTAGCCATCTCGGTCTTTGGTCTTAACTTGAGTTACAATGTTTGGGCTTGTTTTTACCACTGTTACAGGGTATACAATTCCAGCTTCATCGAAAACTTGGGTCATATGCTGTTTTTTTCCAAGTATGAATTTCATAGTATTTGGTATTGGTCCTGCCCACCACTCTTTCAAGCAATGGGCAGGACATGCCGGTTTATTAGTCTGTCAATGGCTGATTTTTAACGAGCGAAGCGACTACGATTTTCCAACTTCTCTCGGACGTCGTGTATGAGAGTACTCACACACACGCTCCTCGCTTGTTGGAAGAAAAATCGCCACCCCGCCCATCTTTTTGTATTTATGGGCGCGGGTCTGAATATTTAACCACTCACGCCCACATCTTCCTTCCCTCTTTGTATTTATGGGTTCATTTGGGATGGGACCCAAATGAAAGACGGAGCACGACGGTGCGAGTCGAGCGCACAGAATTTTTCAGTAGAAAAATATCTGGGCGAGGGTCTCTAACCATCTTTAACCATCTCCTACACCACCGCCCTTAAATACTTAAAGAAGGGCGGGGTTATAAAAACATAGTCGCTTTGCTTCTTGTTTTTATAACATCTTCACATCAATATTCACTCCTGATGGTAGCGAAAGATTTGTGAGAGCTTCAATCACCTTTGCCGAAGGATTCTCAATATCAATAAGTCGCTTATGAACACGCATTTCAAACTGCTCTCGTGAGTTTTTGTACACGAAAGATGCTCGGTTCACTGTATACTTTTTGATTTCAGTAGGAAGAGGCATTGGTCCAACTATCTTCGCATCATAGCGAAGAGCTGTATCAATTATCTGCTTTACTGACGCATCAAGAATCTTTGACTCATACGCACGAACTCGAATTCGTAGCTTGTTTATACCTTCAGCTACAGTCTTTGCTTTCGCACGTGGTGTTGTCTTCTTTTTTACAATTTCTGTTGTCATAGTGCTATCCGCTCTAAAGCAACTCCCCGCCCTTCTGTCATTCCCGTATTCTGTCATCCTCGCGAATGCGGGGATCCAGGTTCTGAATTTTCAGACTGGATTCCCGTCTTCACGGGAATGACATAAATTAGGATGACAAGCGTAGAAGCTACCTCTTTGCGTTTTAATTAAGCTACAATTTTAGTTACAATACCAGCACCCACTGTTCTACCACCTTCTCGAATAGCAAACTTCTTCTTCTCTTCAAGAGCAATAGGAGCAATAAGCTTAACTTTAAAGGTTACAGTGTCACCTGGCATAACCATTTCTACTCCTTCCTTAAGTGTTACTTCTCCAGTAACATCTGTTGTACCAATGTAGAATTGTGGTTTGTATCCAGTAAAGAATGGACTATGTCGTCCTCCTTCTTCTTTCTTTAGAATATATACTTCTGCTTCGAAGTCAGTATGTGGCTTTACAGAACCAGTCTTTGCAAGTGCTTGACCTCGATGTACATCATCTTTCTTTGTACCTCGAAGAAGAATACCTGCATTGTCTCCCGCCATACCTTCCTGAAGTTGCTTGTTAAACATTTCAATACCAGTAACAGTTGTCTTTGTTGTATCCTTAAGACCAATAATTTCAACTTCGTCACCAATTTTAACAATACCTCGTTCGATCTTACCTGTTACCACAGTTCCACGACCTTCGATTGAGAACACGTCCTCAATAGGCATGAAGAATGGCTTATCAGTATCTCGAACAGGAACTGGAATATATGAGTCAAGAGCATCAGCAAGATCAAGAACAGCTTTTGAATATTCATCATCAATACCAGTTGCTTCAAGAGCCTTTAGAGCTGAACCTCGAATAACTGGAGCGTTTTTACCGTCATAACCGTTTTTATCTAGAAGTTCTCGAACTTCTTCTTCCACCATGTCAATAAGTTCTGTTTCAGGAACCATATCACACTTGTTTAGGAAAACGATAATTTTAGGCACACCCACTTGGTTTGCAAGTAGAACATGCTCTCGAGTTTGAGGCATAACACCGTCAGTAGCAGCAACAACAAGTACAGCACCGTCCATTTGGGCAGCACCAGTAATCATGTTTTTGATGTAGTCGGCATGGCCTGGTGCATCAATATGTGCGTAGTGACGAGTATCTGTTGAAAACTCGTTATGTGAAAGTGAAATAGTGATTCCTCGTGCTTTTTCTTCTGGAGCTGAGTCAATCTCATTTACACTTTTAAGTTTAACATCCTTTCCAGCGCGTGAAAGCACTTGAAGAAGAGCTGCGGTAAGAGTTGTCTTACCATGGTCAACGTGACCAATTGTACCTACGTTTACGTGAGGTTTTGATCGGTCAAAAATTTCTGCCATAATATTTTTTGTGATTATAGAGGTTGTCTATCTTTAATCTGGACGCGAGAACGACTGAAAAACAAGAAACAAAGTGATTTACCCTACTTAAATTTTCAGCAGAAAATTTTGGAGGGCTATGTTTTTCGTCGTCCCGCCCTTCCTTACGTATTTAAGGGCGGGATCAAATCTAACTAATTAGTTAAATTTGAATATTCCCAAATTAAAAACAAACAACATAAATGCTATTAATTTTAATGCTCACAATTTGTACGGTTTTTAAATTGAATACTAAACTATAATTTAACCTATCTTTATTATCCCAGATTTATTTCGGAATCCAGTCTAAAATTAGACTCAGATTAACGTATTTATCTGGAAAAAATAGAGGGGTTTTTATAATTCAGTAACAAGAAAAAAGCTCGCAAAAAATGCGTCCCCTCATATTAACAAATACTTACCTTTTGTCAACCATCAAAACCCAAAAACCTCCTTAATTTTAACCTTATTTACAGCCATAATCATAAAAGACATACCCATACAGGCATGTCTTTTATGATTAAAATATGATCAAAAATCTAAAATTCATCAAATACCGGTTCCACACAAGTTTTATACATGTAAGTAGTAGAATCGAAATTGGCTGTTTTAGTACCATCCTTAAGAGTTCCATCAATACACCAAGCTGTGCTACTAGAGCAATTACTGGACATACGACTAGTGAAAAAATCTTTAGATGTACCACTAGCTACGATAAAATCATCTAGAGGTGGGCAATCGAGCTCACCGCCATCACCAGGAGGAGGAGTAGTAGGAATTTCAGGCTCATCACAAGGAATACCTGATGAGGAAGTAGCCCAATCAGTTCCAACACATTGCCATTTTGATTCAAATCCATCAAAACATCCAGAGTATCCATCTCCATCAATATGATTATCATTACAACCCACCCAAACACGACAAGAAGCGATAGCCTCGACATTTGCTTGATTTGTCGCTTTAACACTCGCAGTATGTGACCTATTAGTATCATACGAAGTTACTAGGGTACTATTATTTCCGGGAGTTCCCGAACCGATATCACCAGTCCAAACATAACTATTGATAACGCCTGAAGCACCAGAAGTAGCTGTGCTAAATATTAACGAAGCCGACTTTGCCACAGGATTTGGATTTGTAAAACAAGTAAGGCTGAAAGGTGACTCATCACAATCACTAGGTATAGTAATACCAGAAACATTTTGACACTCACCATTACAAGCAATAGTACCAACTACCCCAGTCTCAACACAACCACAACTATCTCCAAGATCTTCAGGGTCTACAGCTGGGTAACAAGGATTTTTTACAAGACAATCCCCACTAACAGCATCCTTGTATAAATCTGTAATAACTCCATCTCGGTAAATGTCTTCACCTGTCTTCGTATAGTTTCCAATTAAATTAGGACAAGAACTTACGATTAATACTTCATCTTTACAAAGACCTGCCCCACGAACACAAACTGTTTGATATACAATTTTTGGAGCACGAGTGTTTCCACCGGCAGAATCATTCAAAAGCATAAACATAAAGTCATAAATTCCAGGAGTTGTTGGCATTTTATATTTTGTAACCCCCCAACTAACTATAGTTTTAGGTACACCACCAATAATTACATTTTCAGTTGTTGCATATCTTTTTGCTCCCAAGAGATTACTATATGGGACTTGGATATCACTACTACTAATCCAACTAGGCTCGGAGTATCCATTATATTTTCCCCAAGTCCAATCATTTGGTGGATAATTTTCATCAAGAACAGTATAAGATATTAGAGGAATTGTTTTACATGTAGCTTTAACACAAGTCACAGTGGTTTTCTGCACTAACTCAGCCCAAGAGCTATATGAAATCCCCTTATAAGTACCCCAATTACTATTATAAATTTGTGATCCGCCTAGATTTTTCCAACTAGCAATAAGATTAGTAAAGCTACCACCATCCCCAATTACATTGGAAATGGTTTTTAATGATGCATAACTACTCGTACCATAATTATACCAATCTGTAGCGGGACCGTAAACTGTAAAATTAAATACATCATTCACACAGGCAACAAAAGTAGCTGAAATATTAAGATCAAATTCTTCTCCGGGAGCATAGGAAACTGAAGAACTTGGACCGGGAGAGAATATGGCACTTACCGAGAAATAAGAAGCTTCGTTAGCTACAGGAGCATAAAAAAGTGTAAATGCCTTAACTTTTTGATATGAAAACAAACCTCCCATTAAGATAACTGATGAAATCAAAACAATAAGTAAAGTTCGATTTCTATTTTTTATATAAGCCACCAAAGATACAATAAGTATCAAAATTAATACTATATAAATGATTAGTAAAATCTTATCATCCAATACAAAAGCCTTCTTTTTCCCATAAACATCATTCAACTCTTTCTCATTAGGTAATTGTAGTTTATATTCAGAAATAATTTTATCTCCACTTTTCATGACAGCGGAAACAAATATCTTATCAGTCTTTTCACTTAAATTAATCGGAATCACTACATCTCCCACATTAGAAAGATTTACAAATGACTCCCCTCCTCCAACAGATTGACCAGATTCATTATATAGACTAACTATAATTGTAGTGCTTGCATTTGAACCATCATCTCCTTTTAGATTAAAGGCGATAGGAGTTCCAGAATAAGAAACTTTTACATTAACAACATCTCCCTTATCTCCGCTTAAAACATCTGCATTAACATTTAGAATAGTACCGATATCACCCTGTAAGATATATCTAAAATACATAGGTTGAATTAAAACATTTTCTGATTCAAAAGATAACTTACCCGCGTAAACCAAAGGATCTAAGTCTGAAGGAAGTTTAATCTTATAAACTCCGTTAGGCTTGAATACCACACTATCTTGAGAAATCGTTTTTATCGGCTCAGAACTATATGTTCTATTGTATAAAGTAACAATAGGTTTAGCAGTAAATGATTTTGTGGAACTGCCTACAGAGTAAACAATTGAAATTTCATCACCTTTTACAATTGTTGGACCTGTCTGTAAGGGAAACTTACTTTTCCCTATCGACAAATAAGAATCAGTAAAGCCAACAAGATCTTTTTCGGATTTACCTAGCACAGAAATATTAACCTTATTTCTCCCTAAAATAGCTCCATTACCAGAATATGCTTCAACTGTCAAAAAAGCTTTGCCTGCAACACCTTTTGGAAGCATGTAATTAAAAGGTACAACCCTTTTAGAAGCCGCTTCTAAATATATAGTGTCATAAGTTTTTTCATCAACAAGAATAACCTTACCATCTTTTTCAAAATAAGATGATATCTTAATTATGACATCAGACTGACGAACATTTGCATTATTATCAATTCCAAACTCCCCCTTAATATTATCCCCCATTACATATTGAGGTTTTTCAACTTTAAAAGTTGGAATATACACATTGGCTTCTTGTGCATTGGCTATTGAAAATATTGTAGACAAAAATAAAATTATTAAAGAAAATACTTTTAAACCACTAAAGAGTTCTTTTTTCATATAATGATTATATCATAATGAAAAAAAAGTTAAGCAAGAATATAAAAAGTTATCCACAGACAAAAAGAGGTTTGAAATATAAGTTAGAGATAACACATTTACAGATAGCAAAAAATCCCCTTTCGGGAATTTTTTGCTTCAAGTTGGGAAATTCGAGTACTCCCAGCAAGTTAAATTGAAATAATTATATTATTTCAATTCTACCTTACCTCCTGCTTCTTCAACGGCTTTCTTTAGGGCTTCGGCTTCTTCTTTTTTCATTCCTTCTTTAAGTACTGAAGGAGCTGCATCTACAAGATCCTTAGCATCCTTAAGACCAAGAGCTAGAACTTCTTTAATTGCCTTGATAACTGCAATTTTCTGCTCTCCAACTTCCATAAGATGTACATTGAATGAAGTCTTCTCTTCAACAGCTTCTCCGGCTGCTGCTGGAGCTGCTGCAACAGCGGCTGCTGATACACCAAATTTCTTTTCGAACAATTTTACTAATTCATGAAGGTCTAACACTGACATCTTCTCGATTGCTTCCACAATTGATTGGAATTTTGCTGGCACTTCTACTGTTTCATTTACTGGTTCCATATTTTTTATATAGTTATAATTTTTAATCTGCCCTTCCTCTCTGTCATTCCGGCGAAGGCCGGAATCCAGTCTCGCATCTGTATTGTCATCCTCGGGTAATCCCGGGGATCCAAGTTAATTCAGAATTGAATGTGGACTTGGATCCCCGCTGAGTACAGCGAGGATGACAGAAAGCACTAAGCCGCTGACTTCTTTTCAGCGATCGCACTCAACGCTACTGCAAGCCCTTGAATTGGGCTATTGATCACATTTACAAATCGACTGAAAAACAAGAAGCTTTAGCGACTATGTTTTTCGTCGTCCTCGCGAATGCGGGGATCCAGGTTTATGCTGATTTTTTATCCGCTATCGCACTTAACGCCACAGCCAATCCCTGAATTGGACTATTAATCACATTAACGAATTGTGCATACAAAGTCTGAAGACCTGGAATTGTTGCGATCTCCATCATCTGAGCTTTTTCCATAAACTTTCCGTCAAACACACCACCTACAATCGTAACCTTTTCGGGATACTTCTTTGCAAAGGCATAAATTTCACGAGCTGGAGCGATAAGATCGTCTCCCCAAACAAAAGCAATTTCTCCAGGAAGCTCAGGTTGAGTTCCTTCAAATTTACCTTCTGCAAGTGCTTTTGCAGTCACTGTTTTCTTTGCTACGTAATATGTTATATCCTTCTCTCGAAGCTCCTTTCTCATAGCTGTTGTATCAGCTACAGGAAGACCTTTGAAATTTACGAAAACGATAGATTTTGCAGTTTTAGCCGCAGTCTTTACCTTGTCATATATTTCTTCTTTTTTGTTTCTTGTTATTGGCATTCTAGATTTTTAACGAGCAAAGCGACTATAAAAATCTTATCCTCCTAAGTTTTTGTCATTTTGACCGCCCTGTCTTGCTCGTAATCGAGCAAGACAATGACAAAAATTTTGGAGGGTTACAATAATATAATCGTAAACTCATGATTATTTTTTTTCGACCCGTAAGGGCACTAAAGGAGTTGAAAGATGTATAAAATACACCATCGCCTCGAGAGGAAATTAAGAGATCTCGCTGTCACAAGTGAAAGTCTGCTGACTTTCCTCGCGACCCCGCCTCGCACCGTCGTGCTGCGGCCTTGCGATCGGGTCCCTACCCAATCTCACCCCTTGTCTCTGGCCTTACAAAGGAGATATTAGCATAATATAGAGGTTTGTCAAAAAAAATTTGCCTGTGATATAATTTTACATATGAAGAATCTAGCATTTATAGATGGTCAAAATCTATATATGGGGACGAAAACCTGCGACCAACCTTGGGAGGTTGATTTAGCAAAATTGAAATACTATCTCGAAAGAAAATACAATGTGAAGGAGGTTTACTATTATCTTGGATACGTTCAGAATGAAAACGAAGAGTTATACGACGAGGTTCAAAGGGCCGGTTTAATTCTAAGATTCAGACAACATAATTCTGCAATGCTTGGCAAGAAAAAAGGAAATGTTGATTCGGATATTATATTTAATATCATGAAAAGAATCTGCAAAAAAGAAGTATTTGATAAAATTATTTTAGTTTCTGGAGATGGAGACTACAAGATGCTAGTTGATTTTTTAATTGAAGAAAATAGGTTTGAAAAGATATTGTTTCCAAATAGAAAATTTGCATCTTCTTTATACAAAAAAATGGGTAGAAAATATTTTGCCCACTTAGAAGACTTAGACATTAAAAAGAAAATTAGTAAGTAAAAGAAAAGGGGGCCTTAGGTAGTTAACCGTTCGGGCCCCTTTTCGTATTGATACTTATATTATTACAAACCCAACAGAAAAGTCAAGCAAAAAAATAGCACACTCCTTCCCGAAGGAAAGTGTGTGCTATGTTGAATGAAAGGCTGTTATGCCAAATAGCCTTTGGTGCCATCCGCATGAATCGGGTTTCGACACGGATCATTCATATCGATAACCGGCCGGAGGGCATTTTCCAAATTGGCGAGCCAAGTGTTTGCCTGAGCCACTTTTGCCGAGTATCCCCAATCGTTATTGTGAGGAACCTCAATAAAACGCTCAACAGCCCTCATTAGCGGAAGGATGATTCCACGTGCACGATCGTAATCTTCGAGATTTCTGAAGTGGCCAATCGTGGATTCGACTTTGGTCACAGTACATTCGGGAAACTCAATCCCACAGACTGCGTTGAGTGCATTTCTAGCACCATTGTACCAAGCTCTACCGTTCTTTGGGATTGTAAAATGATCAGCATATTCCACCCAGTCCCAAATATCAGTAACTCCATGATTTGAGGAAAGCCTCAAAGCAGAGCGTCTGTGTTTAGGGTGATCAATCACAAAAACAGCATCATCGAAAACTCGCCTGTCACAGTTTTGAGTATCAACACCTTTTTCAGGCCACGCATGCGGAAGTTTTTTCGGAATAGTAAAATCGCCAAGATAATCAATAATCGCTTTCATTTGTTTTCGTTGTTTTGATTGTTTGAACGGAAAGATTTTCTGCCTTTCGGCTGGCTGTTTTTTCGTCCACTTTCCAGATAAGACACAGCTTTATTGATACAAACGAATTTATATCAATAAAGCTGAATCTCACCTCACAAAACAAAGCTTTTTTAATGTTCTTTTACTAACCTATATTATATCACAATTGAACCAATTTGTAAAGTACTTTTGTACATTTAGCAAGCGTTAGTTACACTTCTTTTTAATTCTTTAATTTCTTCTTTCGTTTCCTCAATATATTTTTTGAGATAGTTAAATGGAGAAAGCCCACCTAAAGATTGATGTGGCCTAACGTGATTGTAATGACGAACGATAGCGTAAAGTATTCTTCTTCTCTCTTCCCTTGAAACAAAGTGATGCTTTGAAAGTAAACCTTTAATTGTTTTGATTACTCTTTCAGCTTTACCGTTGGTTTGAGGATGGTAAGGTCTTGTATGTTGTTGGGGTATCTTGTAGACCTTACAGAGGTCTTTAAAAGCTCCTTTAAACTCTTTACCGTTGTCAGAATACATACACTCAATTTCAAAAGGTAGCATTTGTATTGCTTCATCTAAAACAATAGCTGCGGAGTAACTTGTTTGATCCGGAAGAATATCAGCAAAAAGCGTTCTTGAGTAATCATCAATGAATACATACAAGAATTCCTTAGGTGTTGTAATAGCTTCTCCTGATATTCTTGGTAGGAAAGAAGAGTCGGTATGAACCATTTCACCAGGTCTGCTTTTGTTGTATCTGTTTAATCTAATTTCTCTCTTTAGTAACTTCTTTTCCAATTTAATCTCAGTCTTTCTCAGTTTTTTTAATCCATATTCTAAAGTACGATATTTAAGATTTTTAGATGAATAATTTTCAAAAACACCCAACTTGGCTTTACGGAAAACTTCGTAAAGAGTTTTTCTTGTAACTCTGTAATAATTTGCTAGATCGGTAGCACGATCTCCGTCTCTCCAACGTCTATATGCTTCACGTCGCTGATATGGTAATAATTTGGTATTCTTATGCATGTAAAAGATGCGTTATGATTAATGGCTTCAACAACCAAATCTTACCGCATCTTTTACGTTTTAAAGAACTAATGTGTAACTAACGCTATTATAATGTACAGT
>CAIZIN010000060.1 GCA_903933085.1 uncultured bacterium | reverse complement strand
CATCATTTTTGTCTACTCTAGAGCCTTTTTTGAACATAAATTGATTGTTCTAAACGTTGTAACTGTTCTATTTGTTCTAATTGAAGGATTCCACATTTAGAACATCTGCAACACCTAGAACAATTATAACAAACTATACCGTTGTGATCTTTGCCCGACCTTTTGCACGGCGTCGTTTAAGGGTATTTTTACCAGTTTTGGTTTTTGACCTAACAAGAAAACCGTGTGATTTTGCTCGTTTTATTTTTTTTGGGTTGTATGTTTTTGACATGAAATATAGTTATTAACAGGATATACACATATTATTAACACAATTCGATGTTTTTTACAAGTATCTAAGTTTTCTTTTGGGGATATAATAGTAAACAACTATGGAAGGAGTAAACAATCAACAACTCTGGACACAAACCCTTGTTCAAGTAGAACTACAGGTTTCTAAGGCCAATTTTAGCACTTGGTTTAAAGATACTTTCATTATAAAAATAGAAGATAATTGTGTTTATCTTGGTGTACCAAACCCCTTCGTAAGAGACTGGCTTTTAAATAAATATCACAAAATGATATTGAAAATTCTTCGTGATATTTCAGAAAACGTTCGAGGTGTTGAATATCAAATAGCAAAAAATACACTTAAGAAAGTTGAGGAAGTTCCTGTTCACAACAAAAAAGAGGAGGATATACACGCAACAGCCCTACCTTTAAATGAGCATTACATAAACAAAGAAGACGGATTAAACCCCAAGTACTCTTTTGATAATTTTATTATCGGCCCCTTCAACGAAAATGCTTACGCTGCATCTCAGGCTGTATTAAAAAATCCAGGACATTCATATAACCCTTTGTTTATACATGGAAATACAGGTTATGGAAAAACTCACCTTATACAAGCTCTTGGAAACCACCTAAAGAAAGCTTTTACCGATATTAAGGTTCATTACACAACATCGGAGAGATTTTCTTCAGACTATATTGCATCAACCCAAGGAGCACGAATAAATCAATTTAAAGAAAAATACCGAAAATATGACGTTTTGATTATGGATGATATTCAATTTCTAAGCAAAAAAGAAGCTACTCAAAATGAATTATTTCACCTATTCAATATATTACATGAAAGTAATAAACAAATTATTTTTTCATCTGACATGCACCCAAATCTAATTCCAGATGTTGCAGATAGATTAAAATCGCGCTTTAACCAAGGTATTATCATAGACATACAAGCACCAGACCATGAATCTAGAGCTCAGATAATAAAAGCAAAAGCAAGAAATTTAAATGTAGTCTTAAGTGAGGAAATCATCACTTATTTAGCAGATGTGATTGAGGGGAATATTAGAGAATTAGAAGGAGCGGTAAACACACTACTATGCCAAAGTCAGTTAAAAAATAGAGATTTAACTATTTTAGACATAAAAAACTTAATAAAAACAACATCTAGACCTAAAAAAATGGCTTCGATTAAGGAAGTTATAAAAACTATCGCCGATTTTTATAATATACCAGAGGAAGATATTCTAAATAAAAACCGAAGAAAAGAGGTTGTGAGACCAAGACAAATAACTATGTATATTCTCCGTGAGATTTTCAATATATCTTATCCAACAATAGGGGACAAGATGGGAGGAAAAGATCACACAACAATAATGTATTCATGTGAGAAAATAAAAAACGCAATGAAAATCGATAGTATTTTATCTCAGGAAGTAGGACAACTTATCGGTCTTTTAAGAACCTAAATCTGGGGATAAGTCTGTGGATAACTATAGGTAAAAGTATGTTAGTTTTATGTGGATAAAAATTTACAAAAACTGAAGAAAAAGTGTTATCCACAAGAACTTACACTTTTCATCAAAAGAAATCCACAGGTAAAAATTAACACATGTATTAAAAACCAAGTATTATCAACGTTTAAAAAGTAATCCACTTATCCACTGTGCATAATTATATTAATAAGTATT
>CAIZIN010000059.1 GCA_903933085.1 uncultured bacterium | reverse complement strand
ATTTTTGAGACCCTCTCGGTTCTCAACGACTTCGTCTGCCTTCATTACATGAACTGTACACCTTTTGGATAAAATTTTCGTAAACTCAATTTTATCTCAAAAGCTTTTTCAATTGGGCCCCAGCCCAATCTCAACCTCCACGGGGAAAACTAGAGTTTTCCCCGACCCCCTTTCCACTCTCCGCATTCATCCCCGTAACAGAGCTACGGGGAATTCTGCGGTTCGATTAAACAACATTCACATTTAACTAAAAATATAAAGTTATTCAAAGAAAAAATAATAAATTTATTTATCGTTTTTAAAACTAACGCTTATAACTTTTGGAGTTACGGATGTGATATCTAGATATGGAGGTATTTTAATATTATCTTTTGATATTTCAATTTTATCGTTTCCTACTTTTGCATCTTTTACATCTACAACAACACTCAAATCTTTTGTTTCAAAACTGTCTATATCTGCATTATTTCCAGTTATAACTATCCTTACACTTGTTGGTACACTTCCGGCCACAACCAGACCCGAGGGTACATATTTAAAGGCTATAGGTATTTCATATTCTTGGTTAATTACACCAGCTTGATAGATAAACACAAACCAAAGACTAAAGGCGATTCCCAAAGACACGATCTTGGAACCAGCGTTTTTCATTGTGAAATAATGCCAAAAACCATTTTGAAATTCTAAAGAAACAGTTTCTTTGAAAAACTCATGAAGCTCAACAGCTAGATCTTCTGGGGTGTTAATTTTTGTAAGTTTTCCACCAATCGAAACAGAAACTTCTCCACGTTCTTCCGAAACCACTATAGCCAAAGCATCTGTGCGTTCGGTAATTCCAGCAGCTGCTCTATGTCTTGTCCCCACCCTATCGAACTCAGAAAACTCCCTAGCTAAAGGTAAATGTAATCCAAATGATTTTATAACACCACCTTCAACAAGTAAGGCTCCATCATGACCAGGGCTCGTTGGGTCAAATATACTTAAAATAAGAGGAAATGAAATTTTCCCTTCAAGAGGAAACCCTCCCTCAATTAAATCCTCTAGTGGATATTCTCCAGGAAGAACAATTATTGCTCCGATTCTTTTTTTAGCCATTTCAAATGTCGATCTAACTAATGTTTGTACATTATCGTCTGGAACAAGAGCTTTCGAGAACTTCATTTTTCTACCGGAAGCAAACCATTTGAAAAATTTTCTTATTTCTGGTTGAAACACAAGAACAAAAATAGCTACAAAAAAAGTTAGGAGCGGTTGAAAAAGTTGACGAGTGAGGCCTAAGTTTAAAGTACGAGCAAGAAAATCTACGCCCAAAAGTAAAATAATTGAACCAAATATAAAAAATGATCTAGTTTGTTTTATAAAAATCAAAACTAGATACACACAAACAGAAACAATAAAAACATCAATTAAATCTTTCGGACCAAATACACTAACTGCCCTCGGTAAAGTACGTATTGCAGAAAAACTATTCGCCAAAGAAACAAAACCAAAATAAGTATTCATAATTTATTTATTTTTTAAAATTTTCTTAATCTCTTCTTTGTCTGTATCAGGATACACCACGCCATCCACTACCACAGTAGGTGCCAAGGTCTGTCCTGAAAGATTTTTCATTTCTTCAAAAAAATTCGAGTTACCTCTAACTTCCTTCTCCACAAAAACTACATTATTTTCAACCATAAAATCCAACAACTCCTCACACCAAAAACAACCCTTTTTTGTATACACAGTAATATCCATATAAAATTCATTGTAACCGCCATAGCTAATTAGGGCAAGTCAAATAAAAAACCCCGCATTGCAGGGTTATATTTAAGATCCTAAACTCTTTTTACTCCTTCAAAAAAATTTAGAGCCATCTCAACAGCTTTGATTTCATCCGGGAACATAGCAACAGTATTATAGTCAGTTATGCCAATGACTTTATCAAAATCCAGAATATTTTTAATGTTTTTAACATCTCCAATTTTTAGAAAATCGATTCCACCACTTGAGGGACCCAGCCGAATTAATGATAAAGCTGTTTTTGGAACAAACATAGCATAAGTCATAGACACGTCAGAATCACCTTCAAGTAGCCTTGGGGGTTCTTCCCAGAAGATAACCAGGTTAAGAAACTCTTTTCCCAATTCTTCTTTTATCTCGCGAAAAAGGGCTTCCATAGTAGTTTCTCCATCTTCAACTCCACCATGAATAGTTACTTGGCAACCACCAGGACGTGATTCACGACCCCAATCTTTCTCATGATTGTAGCGACCTCGACGCTGAAGGACAGCTTCGAGTTCTCCTTCTGAATTACGTATCACCAGCAGTAGCCCAACTGATTTTCTCTTTTTTATTTCAGCCACTTTGGCCTCCTTTTCTATTTTGGGGTTATTTGTTATAAACCAGGCGAATCCCAGCTCCAAAAACACAGTATCTTAAAACATAGGTACAGTCAACTTGTTATATGTTACTTGTCCTCCTAAGTTTTTGTAATCAAAAAGTTTGGAGGACATGTTCCATACTCTATCTTCCCCACTAAACCTTAACGCATTCAATACACATAAACATAGGTATTTCTTTTCGTGCCTTATCCTCAAGATTTTTCTTTGGACCTTTTTGACTTTCCTTATGAGAAATCCATTCCTCAAGTCTTGTAATAAATAAACTATTTTTCACTAGTGATTTTACATACACTTGAAGTGGCCTATGAAATGAATAGGTTTTTTTGCTGTTTTTGTTTCCAGGATTCATAAGAATAGGAACTTCTATTTCACTCATATATCTAGCAATTTTTCTATATTGAATTTTATCTTTTGAATCATAATACCAATCACTATTCTGCGGAATCCTAAATGCAGGATGATTAATAACCAAAATCAACTTCCCTCCTTCTTTTATCTTGCCTGAGACTTCACCCATCACTAAATCAAGATTTTTCATATTTTGAATCGCAAGGACAATAACAGCAACATCAAAATCTTTTTCTTTTAACTTAGAAAGATTGTCCGCAGAAGCTACAATGTAGCGAACTTGCCCTAAGGAATTATTTGATTTGTTTTTAGCAATTTCAATCAACTCTTCACCAATGTCCAAACCGAGTACATCAGCACCCTTTTCAGCAAAAGCTCTTGCGAATGTGCCAGTTCCACATCCCACATCCAAAATCTTCACACCCTCTTTTGGCGCTACAATCCTAAGTAAATTTGGCAATATAACCTTTTGTTGATAACTATCAGAATCTTCAACAGTAGAATCATACCATTCCGAAACATTCCCCCACGAGGTGCTTTTATTTTCCATTACCCTAAATCTATCACAATATGATACAATCTGGAAATGGACAATTTCAAGGAATTAGTAAAAGAGAATATAGATATTGAGTTAAATGATAAGCAAATCGAACAATTTGCTACTTTTGCCAATTTTCTACTTGAAACAAATAAAACAATAAACCTTACTGCCATAAGAGATCTCGAAGGTGTTTACATAAAACACTTTCTAGATTCTCTCACCTTACTTAAAGCAACACCCAAAGACACAAAAAGCATTGTAGATATAGGTTCTGGAGCTGGATTCCCAGGAATACCTATCGCAATAGTTAGACCAGATATTCAGATAACGATGGTAGAGTCTATCGGCAAAAAAGTTTCCTTTATTGAAAAAAGTATTGAGCTATTGAATCTAACAAATGCAAATGTTGTAAACGAAAGAGCTGAAAAACTTTCTCACTTAAGTAAGTTTCAGGAAAAATTTGATGTTGCTACAGCTCGAGCAGTAACATCATTACCAGAACTAATACTACTCTGTATGCCAATGGTAAAAAAGGAAGGTATCATGATTGCAATGAAAAATGAAAACACGGAAGAGCTAGAGATGGCAGAGAGAGTCTTAATTGGAGAAAATCTAAAGATAAAAAAAATTATTCCAATCAAAATTCTTGATTTAAATTCTAGACAATTGATTATTATTACTCGAATTTAAGGCTAATTTGTTATATATTTACATCTTATACTTTCTATTTATATAATGAGTCAAAATGCTTTACTTCTAATTTCAATAGGACTACACTTAGGGTATGCATAAGCCTTCTCCACATCCAAAAGAAGAAGAGAGGTTAAATATAGTTAAAGCTCTAAATATTCTAGACACGAAGCCAGAAGAACGTTTTGATAAGATAACAAAAATGGCTACTGAGAGACTACATGTGCCAATATCAACTATTACTATAATTGATAAAGACAGAGAATGGTTTAAATCGTATAAAGGACTAAGTAGATCAGAATCTCCTAGAGACGTATCTTTTTGTGGTCATGCACTCCTCATGAGTGATATTTTTATGATTGAAGACACATTAAAAGATGAGCGTTTTGAAAATCATCCCCAAACAAAAGCCCCTCTCCCTATTCGATTTTATGCTGGCATTAATCTAAAACATAAACAAAGTGGCTTCCCTGTTGGAGTATTTTGTATAAAAGATTACAAACCAAGAACATTACATTTAAATGAATTAGAGATATTCTTAGAATTAGCCAAAGAGGCTGAGTATCAACTAAATAAGGAAAAAACACTACATTCCAAGGATAATTGATGGAAAAAACTGATCTAGAACTCATATATGAATCTCTTGAAGGAGATGATTTTGTCTTTAAAGAATACCCAGAAAGGCAACCGACTAGAGCTCGGTATATTTTGTTTACAAAAACAGAAGCACCTCTGTGGCATAAACATCTAATAATCAACCCCTTAAACCCCCTTGAAATTTATCATTTTTCTAGTATGATGGTGTGGTTATTGAATATAAGCTTGTTCATATTTACACCATTGCGGGATCGTATAATGGTAGTACACGTCCCTCTGGAGGACGCTATCCTGGTGAGCTTGGGATGGGACCCAAGCGCAAGACCGGAAGCTGACGAGCTGAGGTAGGGTCGCGAAATTTTTCACCAGAAAAATATTTGTGGCCGAGTCCCTAACAAATAAATATTGCGAGATCGTCTAATGGTAGGACTACGGTTTCTGGAACCGTGTATCTTGGTTCGAGTCCAAGTCTCGCAGCAAAAACAAAAAATGCTCTCAGTAAGCGTTTTTTGTTTTTGCTGCGGGACAGGAAAACAGAGTACTGATTTCCGTTTGGACTCGAAAGCCACAGCATGTCGTGAATACTTGGAACGACGGCGAGGCGGGGTGAGCTTGGGGTGGGACCCAAGCGCAAGGCCGGAGCACGACGGTGCGAGGAGT
>CAIZIN010000058.1 GCA_903933085.1 uncultured bacterium | reverse complement strand
TGGCGCGTAATTCATTCATTATAAGAAGGTCAGTCCTATTTTCTTATTGAGTCCTTTTTCGAAAATCCTAATCAGTGTCGATAGTTGAATATTACCTTTCGCATTTTCAATTTTTGAAATGTAGCTTTTTTTAGTACCTGCTTTCAAAGCAAGTTGTTCTTGTGTCAGGTTTGCAGATTTTCTTGCTTCCTTAAGCATCTCGCTCACTATGAACATTTGAGCATTTTCTTCATATTCATTTCGGCTGTCGGTTCCAATTTTACCGTGCTCTTTTTCTAAAAGTTCATCAAATGTTTTAATTTCTTTATAATCAGTCATGTTTTTATTTTTTTTAATTCAAAATACTCTTTCTTTAACCTCATTGCTTTTTCAATTTCATTCTTTGGTGTTTTTTGTGTCTTTTTTTGAAACCCATTAAAAAGAACGATCATCTTTCCTTCGTCAAAACAACAGAAGACCCGGTAAATATTGGACTGGCATTCAATTCTAACTTCAAATAGTCCATCGTATCCACTCAATGGGGCGAGAAATTTTTCAGGAACTCTGTCAACTTGCCTGATTAACTCAAGTACATGCTTTACCTTTTGTTTAACCTTCAACTCGAGATCTTTATAGAAGTCGATAAAGTAGTCTCCGTGAAATATTATCTGTCTATCCATTTGCAGAATGTTATCTCCAAAGATAACCCGCTTTTTTCAAATTCCAACGATCTTAGTATAAATATCTAAGCTGTCTGTCGCCCGTATTATGCGCCATAACGTGCCGCAGCTAGCCCTAGGCCGGGAGATTACCTCCGAAGTTGCCGCGTGGTACACAGTTCAAATATACACTTTCCTGTCGGGCGGGCAACGAAACCCGGCTTGGGGCTAGGTGCTGTTGGCATTAGTTGTTATTTCATTTCAATATTAAGAATTCCTTCCCCATTCTTCTCCAGAAATTTTACTAAAACGTCAGCAAATGCTTCTGTTCCATTATCACTATTTGTAAAAATCAAAAGTCCTTGTCTTGTTTTGGGAATTATAAAGGCAATAGTATGAACTCCAATGTCATCGCCACCATGAACCAAAGCAAATTCTTGATTGATATTTATATTTTCGTCAATCCACCAACCTAAACCCCAATGTTTAAAGCCATTGATTCTTACTTGCTCAGCAACCATTTCTCCATATATTTCCTTTGATAATCCAGCACCATTAATAATAAAAACCATAAATTTACAATAGTCCTCAACAGTAGTCAATAAGTTGTCTGCCGCATTTATAGCTAAATTCTTTTCTGTTTTATAAAGTCCTCCACTTTCGTTGTGCCATTTCGCAAATCGTGTAGAATCGATTGTTTTATCCCACACAAATCGCGTGTCATTCATTTTTAAGGGTTTAAAAATTAGTTCTTTTGCCAATTCTTCAAGACTCTTATGAAATTTCTTTTCCAATGCTTTTCGCAGATACTCATATCCTTCTCCTGAATATTGATATTTGGTTCCTGGTTCAAACTCAAATACCAATTTACCGTTGGCATTGTTACCACGCCAATTCGTGAAACCCGATTGGTGGCTCAAAATGGATCTTGATGTTAACTTTTTTGCTCTTGGGTCATTAGCAACATCAGGGTCAACATAGTATTTATAAATAGGTTCGTCTAAACTCCATTTTCCCGCATCCACCAGTTTTAACGTTATCAGTGCGGTAATAGGCTTGGTCATTGAAGCTACATTCCAAATCGTATTTAATGGTGCGGGCTTTTCTTTTTCTAATTCACCAAATACGCTGATTTGAACAATTTTACCCTCTTTAATATAACCTATACCTAATGCTGGGATATGTTTTTGTTTTAACCAACGCTCTGTTTCGCCTTTATCGGTAAACAATAGATTTTCATCAATTGGTTTTTCAAAATCCTTGTGGTCGTAACTCAAACCTTTGCTTAATTTCCAACTTCCATTTTCTAAGATCCAAACGTGGGTGAATTTTGCAACACTGGTTAAATACTCTTGCTTGCCGTTTTCAATGGCGTAAAAATTATGTTTTCCAGTTTGAATTGCTCCATATAAAACACCATTTTTCTCTAAAGGGTAAACCTCCATCGAGTTTTCAGCCAATTCTCTTCTTGGCTTATACGTTAATTTGCAAAGTCTGTTCTGAATACTCGCAATAAAGGCAGATTTGGAACTTGTTATACCAACTTGGTCATGATAAAACTCAAAATATTCACTTACCAGATTTTCAAATTGAGCTATGTGACAGGTATTGAATCCAATATTAAAAAGAAGGCTGTCTTTTTCTTGTATGATTTTATACAAATCCGATGCTTTGTCAACTTGTCCAAATGTAGAGATGCTCAAAAGTAAAAACCATAGTAATATTTTCAGTTTATTCATTTATTTGATTTAAATTTCTGTTAGTTGTTTTTTTTTTACAATTAATGCCAGCGGTTTGCCGCTTTGCGAAGGCGGGGATTTTTTGTACTAAACTTCATTAGATGCACAACGCTTGAATTTAGCACTTCACTTTCATTGAAGCACGAAGCACCCGCTTTTGCAAAAAAGCTGTTGTGCTTTCGTTATTTTTTATCGTAAGTTTTTGTTTCTCCTGATTGAATTAATTCCAACTGCTTGCCTTTGATTGTTATTTCAAAATTAAAATAATCGTTTTTGTAAATGCCATCACTTGTTTTCTTTAATTCCAAAGGTGCTTGATTGGGGTAAACGAGTAATAATTTTCTATTAATATAATCCAATTTGAATTTTCCGTAGGTTCCAATTATTTTTAACGCTGATTCATCGATAGATTCAAATTCGGTCTCTTTAGGTAGATAATCAAGCCATTCATATTCTTTCGCCACCGAATTCATTATTTCGTCAATAATGCCATATCCCTCGTTTGAATTTAGCATAATCACCACACCTTTACTAACATTTTTGTACCCTTTAAAAGTACTTAAAAAACCTTCGTTCCATCCACTGTGTGTAAATCTGGCAGATTCATTCTGGCCTTCAAGCATAAATCCAATTCCAATAATTTTTGC
>CAIZIN010000057.1 GCA_903933085.1 uncultured bacterium | reverse complement strand
TGTACGTTGTAAACGGATTTTTAACATAGGCCATATATTAACAAATAAACAATAAATGGTCAATACAGGTCAATTATGTTATAGTGCTTCTGTGAAAAGACAACAGAAAAAGCCAAATGAAAAGGTCACCGGAATTATCACCCTCAACTCAAAAGCTGTGGGCTTTTTACCCCAACTCGATCTTAAAGAAGACATAAGAATAGAGGCAGATAAGCTAAATACCGCCCTACACAGAGACGAAGTGGAGGTTAAGATTATTGGTAAAATGCGAGGTCAAAAACTTGGAGAGGTTATATCTATAACCAATCGAAACAAAACGAAATTTACCGGCACAATAATACGTAATACGAACAACAGACTTTATGTACATCCAGATGACAGAAAGATGTATTTCGATATTCTACTTACAGATAAAGAAGATTTAAAAATCAAATTAGATTCAAAAGTTTTCGTTGAAATAAAAGAATGGAAAGATGGAATGCCTATAGGAAAAGTTGAGCGAGTAATCGGAATGAAAGGAGATAACACAACTGAAATGTATTCTCTTGTATATGAAAAAGGTTTTGAAATTGAATTCCCCGAGGATGTTGAAAATGAAGCTAATAATATTTCAAAAGAAATATCTAAAGAGGAAATTGCAAAAAGAAGAGATATGCGTAATACTCCAACTTGCACAATAGACCCCGCTGATGCAAAAGATTTTGATGATGCACTTTCTCTCAAAAAAATAACAGATGATGAATTTGAAATCGGCGTACATATTGCAGATGTGTCTCATTATGTTCGTCCACACACAGCCTTAGATAAAGAATCACAAAAACGTGCATTTTCTGTATATTTGGTAGACCGTACAATACCTATGCTTCCAGAAAAACTTTCCAATGATCTATGCTCACTCAACCCAAACGAAGATAAGCTTGCTTTTTCGGCGATTTTTAATATTGATAAAAAAGGCAAAATAAAAAAGAAGTGGTTTGGAAAAACAATCATTTGTTCAGATAAGCGTTTCTCATATGAAGAAGCTCAAGGGGTACTAGATTCAGAAAAAGGAACGATGTTTGAAGAACTCTCAACTTTAAATTCTATTGCCAATATTTTTCGAGAAGCAAAATTCCAAAAAGGAGCGATTGATTTTGAGCAAGATGAAGTTAAGTTTAGACTCGATGAAAAGGGAGCGCCTATTGGTGTTTATATAAAAAAACGTTTAGCTACCCACAAGCTCGTTGAAGAATTTATGCTTCTTGCAAATAAAGAGGTGGCTATATATATTTCAGAAATTGAGGAAAAGGCCGGTATCGAAGATTCTCCCCTGCTATACAGAATTCATGATGAGCCTAAAAAGGAACGAATTCGTGACTTAGCTCTTTTTGTTCATGCACTTGGATATTCACTTCCAAACACAGATGGAGCTATAAAAGTAAAGGATCTTCAGTCACTTATGGCACAAGTCGAAGGAAAACCAGAAGAGAGTCTTATTAAAACAGCTTCAATCCGTTCAATGGCTAAGGCGATATATTCAACAAAAAACATTGGTCACTTTGGATTAGCTTTTGAACATTACGCTCACTTTACTTCCCCTATCCGAAGATATCCGGATCTTCTCGTACACAGAATTTTAGAAAAATATTTAGCTGGTAAAAAAATTGACCATAAAGAAATCGCCTTTTATGAGCGATGTGCTGTAACTTCAACAGAAAGAGAAATTGCAGCGGCTGAAGCCGAGCGTGAATCAATTAAATATAAACAGATAGAGTTAATGCAAAATCTAGTCGGCACAGAGCGTGATGGTGTGATTTCAGGCGTTACAGAGTGGGGCCTATACATCGAAGACAAAGAAACAAAATCCGAAGGAATGTGCCGTCTACGCGATATGAAAGATGATAGATATGAGCTTGATGAAAAAAATTATCGTGTTGTTGGACAAAAAACAAATAAAATATACACACTTGGAACAGAGGTAAGATTTAAGATAACGGGAGCAAGTCTAGAACAAAAAAGTTTAGATTACAGCATACTAGTTAGTAGTGATTAGTTTCTAGGCTGTATTTAATACAACCAAGACTTTCTTACGAAAAAACCTCTTTTGTTTGTTTTGTATTTAATACTTATATTAAAATCCAATAGTATTATAGACAATACTGGCTTAATACTTAATTGAGCAGTCTAGTTTCTTAAAATCTCAGTAACAATCTTCCTAATTCTTTCTCTGCTTTTTCCTCTGTGAGCCGAGAGCAAATTTTTCACACGACTAAAATACCCATCAAGTGAGTTTGTGGTATTTGGAATATTTAATTCTGGGTGTTCTTGG
>CAIZIN010000056.1 GCA_903933085.1 uncultured bacterium | reverse complement strand
TGACTTTACAATAGATTCAAGAATAGCATCAACAACCTGCTCAGCCTGTACTTTTGTACCGCCAACCACGCCGTGAACTACCTCTACAATTCCTTGTTTGTTCATTTTGTTTTCTGATGAAATTGGTAATGAAAATTCGACCGTCGATTGCCCTCTGTGCGTCAACAAAGAGTAAATCGTCTAAGTACCATTATATTACGCCATTTTTTAGATGCAACTATTTAAACCCTTGACATTAATGTTGTAATATGCTACTATAAGTAAGGAATATCGCTCCGAATGAACGTTTAAGGTCTGAAATATGGCTCTAAATCGACACGAAGGGTGAAAATTCGTTGAAAACATTGAATAAAACATGAAAAAGATCACTAAACTCGAATTGGTGATGACGCTTATTGCGCTCATCTCGTGTGGAATCATCTATGGTATCTGGCGTATTCAAACGTCGGAAGACAATCTCACCCCAAGCACTTCGGTGTTGAAGGTTGAGGAAAAACAGCAGGTTGAAAAGCCTGTCGAGAAAGAAGGATTTGTTGCTGAGGGCCGAATCCCGGTCATATTCAACAAGTAAACAAAAACAAAAAAACGAAAGCAAAGTAAAACAAACCAAATCAGAAAACGAAAGAAAAAAGTATGAAAACAATCAAAAAAGTGTTTACATTGTGGATCAGTGTCTTGGCAATTATTGTTGTCATTTCAGGCACCTCTTTTTCTCAATCGATTCCCACGTCGGGAACGACAGAAACTACACAAATCGCCATGCCGCCGGACTCATTGGAAATCGGTAGTCTGGCCGAGCTTCGTGCTTGGGCTGTTCGTCAAGTTGCTGGTGGTGATATCCAGATTTGGGGTCCTGCAATTATGTGGGATACCAAGTCAATCAACTACTTCGACTTCCATCCGGAAGGTTCAACTTCAGTCGATGAGGTACTCTTTGCTCTTCATGAGCAAATGTTTCGCGTAAGAGTTACCGACCGGACTGCATCTCTAACGGCCAATGGAAATCTCCATAATGAAAATTACATGGCTTTGTTCAGTGGATCGGCTCCTGCTATTGTTTCTCCTTTTGGAAAGATTGTATGTAAGGGGATTGATTTGAATATGCTCGTTGACTTTGTGCCGATTTATGTCGGCGAAGGAGTGCAATCGGCCTATGTTAAGACCGACCGTGGTGGATTTAATGTTAATGTCTGGAACGGCTACATCTTTTTCCCTAAAAAGTATGCGGGGAAAAATGGGATGTTGGTACTGTGGGTTCGCGGTGATGATGGTGGTGGTCGGGAGATCGGCTATTCGCTCACAACCGGCAAAGTCATACCAACTATCACCATCACTGGTGGTACAACAATGAAGCTAAACGACTACGAAAGTTTCTATAGCAAAGACCTTGCTGTGGGGGAAACTCTCTATGTCGACCTGTGTGGCTATCTTGGTGACGGACACGAGGCTCCAGTAGCTTCCGTGAACATCGCCTCAGCCTGCACTGTGAAGTTTGCTTGTTCGATCATGAACACTCAAACGAAGGGTGGATCGGAAATCTTTCCATCAAGTGGTTGGCTCTACAAAAAAGGTACAGACATTAAAACATCTATACCTCTTACGCCAGCTATGTGGTCTGAAGGTTTCGAATTAGACGAAGGCGAATGGATCTTTTGCCCCAAGACGGACATATATAATAGTCCGACAGAGGTAAATTCCGGTGGTGGAAACGGCTAAGTAGTCCATCAGTACAAATCAAAAACCACCAGGTTGCGCTTGCGCGACCTGGTGGTATTTTCTTTGTCTGGATGTCATTCCTACGAAGACAGGAATCACGAGTATTTTTCTGGTGAAAAATCTCTTGATCACGACTCGTGCCGTCGCACTCCGTCCTTGCAGTTGGGTCCCACCCCAACTTCACCAGTCTTAAGTGTATTTGTTTTGAATTTAATATTTTAGATTTTGATATTGTTTCGGATTTCGCCTGCCCGGCCAGGGTGCTTCGAATTTCGGATTTAAATACAAACTTGGATCTCCGGGATTACCCGAAGATGACATGGGGGAGGAATGCTACTACCGTGCGTAATCTATAATTCTAGTTTCTCTTATCGCTGTAACTTTAATTTCTCCTGGGTATTTTAGTTCCTGCTCAATTCTTATTGCTATGTTTCTTGCAAGTTCTTTTGTCTCAACATCACCCATTGCACTAGGATTTATAAATATTCGGATCTCGCGTCCGGCTTGCAAGGCATAAGCTTTTTCAACACCTTCAAATGAAGTTGCGATTTTTTCTAAGTCCTCAAGTCGTTTGATGTAGTTTTCAACACTATCGCGTCGAGCACCTGGTCGTGAACCTGAAATTGAGTCAGCTACTTGAACAATAATACTTTCAACTGTTTCAAAAGGATATTCTTCGTGGTGAGCCTGCATCGCTTTGATCACATCTTCGCTCACATTAAACTTTTGAAGAATTCTTCGTCCAATCTCAACATGTGAACCAGCAACCTCATGGTCAACTGCTTTTCCGATATCATGAAGAAGTGCTCCAGCTTTTGTTGTTTGAACATTTGCGCCCATTTCCTGAGCAATCATTCCTGCGATATGAGTCATTTCTACTGAGTGTTGAAGAACATTTTGTCCGTAACTTGTTCTAAAATATAATCTTCCTAAAATACCAAGCAATCTTGGATCAAGGTTAAACACACCAACTTCATATGCGGCTTGTTCGCCTTTTTCTTTAATTATTTTATTGATCTCAAGTTTTGCTTTTTCGATCATTTCCTCAATTTTTGCTGGTTGAATTCTTCCATCAAGAATTAGATTTTCAAGAGCAACGCGAGCAACTTGTCTGCGAATAGGGTCGAATGAAGAAATTGTGATAGCTCCTGGAGTATCATCAACGATAAGTTCAACACCGGACATTCTTTCGAAAGTTTTGATATTTCGTCCTTCTTTTCCGATAACCTTACCTTTGATTTCATCACTAGGAATATTTACGTGAGTTGTAAATACGTCGGATGAAACGGAATTTCCATATCTTTGAATACATGAAGCTAAAATATCTTTTGCTTGCTTCTCAATCTTTTCTTGTCCTGTCATTTCTAGCTTTTGCATTCGAATAGCCAGGTCTTCCTCAGATTGGATTTCAATAATTTTGAAAAGCTCCTGCTTGGCTTGATCTTTTGAAAGTTGAGCAATTTTTTCAAGCTCCGACATCTTTTTGTTTTCTATTTCTGATATCTTCAAAATTTCTGCTTCAATTTCAGCATTTTTTTGCTTCATGTTTTCAGCTTCATGATCAATATCTACCTGTCTCTTATCCAAAAGTGCCTCTTTATTTATCAACCTCTCTTCTGTCTTCTGCATCTTCTCATCTTTTTCTTTTAACTCTTCTCGGGCTGTCTTAGCTAACTCGATTGCTTCTTTTTCTGCTTGCAGGGTTATCTTCTTGGCTTCTTCTCTTGCTCCCAAAAGCATTTCCTTGATGTCGAGTTCCATAGAACCCTTTCTTCCCAGAGAAATGATGAGACGCAAAAAATAACCTAGAGCTATGCCTATGAGGCCAGCGAGGGCTAAGAATATGATTACTTTTAATGTCATTTGTGTGAACGGCTGTTCACCCCTTTAATTATGTGATGTGTCTCTTATTGGGAAATGTGTGGAAAATGTGTTGAGAATGATTGTCATATAATGCCAGAAGTTGTCAGCCTTAATTTAATACCAGTAATAACCCCATAATACATTTGTCAAGGGGAAAAAGCAAGGCGAGTAATAACAGATAACTTATAACAAATAACACATAACAAAATTCCTTGATCACACGGAATGTAGGTTGTTTTTAATGTGGTTTTTAAAATTTGCAGTTACATATAGAAAATGTTAGTATGTAGGTATAACTATGGAAAAGACCCTTATGTATATACGTATACATCGGGGGCTTTTTCTTTATTAGAGGTTTATTTTTTTAGAAAACTTATGATATTCGTCATTTAAAAAGGTTATTTCAGTGTTTTTATTCTTCAATAAGATGGAACATTTATTTTTGTCTGGAGCAATTATCCTCTCCAAAACAGAGTTGTTGCGTAAAAACTCTACTAAACAACCAAAGTCACCGTCTCCAGAAACTATTACACATTTATCAAATGCTTTAGTATAAAAATCAGAGGTAACTTTCAGGACAAGTTCAGCATCACAGTTTCCTTTGATTGACCCGCCCACCGAAACGGTTTGTTTAAATATTAAAATATAGCCACATTCTTGAAGGTGTTCATAAAATTTAAGTCTGTCTGTCACAAGTCCAATAAATAGATAGATGACATTTGCATTATATTTTTGCCGTAACCAACCTCGAAGTTTTTTATAATCAATATCAAAATTTAACTCTTTTGCGCCACGATAAAGATTATTACCATCAATATAGATATTTATTTTGGAAGAGTTTTCCATATAGCTTATTAAATATTGTAGCACAATGCTTTTTTCTTGTGTATTTTTTCAATTTGACAATAGGCCGTGGGGGGGGGCTACAATTGAGGGTATTAGAAAATAAACTTAAAAAAATGGAAAAACCAAATGTGCCTGTTAATAATGAAGATCAGAAACCTTCAGTTCTGAAAAGAATATTTAAAAGTACAGTAGCAGCTGGAGTCGCTGTTGGTGTTGGGGCGATGGTGGCGGAAGGTTTTAAGGAAGGAATGGAAAAAGGTCCAGATGGTCTTGATTATGTGAAAACTGAAAATGTGATCAATGGAACATGCTTCGAGGTGAGTGAGCATGTTGTGTCGTCAAATGGTAAAGATTACGGGGTAACACTCCATGGAATGCCAGAATATGGTAAAGCCGTTGGTGAAATTCTAGTAACTTTCAATAAAGAACTGATTGATTATGTGGATAGTCATCCTGGAGAAAAATTTTTCTTACAAAAAAATGAAGTTGGGCAAATTGAATTAGTTAAAGAGAGTGGAGAGATTGCATTTGATATAAAATAAAGGAAACAAACAAAAGAGCGATTTTCCCGGAGGGAAAATCGCTCTTTTGCTCTTTGTTTGTGTGGCTGGGTTTTGTATTTCCGCTAAAAACTAACAAATAACGACCAATTACCGCATTTATGGGGGATAATTTCGCCTATTTTGTGGCTTAAAATAAGGAAAAAAGGCACTATCCATCAATTCTGCTGTTTTATCCTACAATTCTTGCGCATATATTGCATATATGATATACTATTATTATGTATATAAATAGGTATCCAAAAATAGAAGATAAAATAGAAGCGGGGAAAGTCCTTGTTATTTATGGTGCTAGGCAGGTGGGAAAATCTTCTCTTGTGAAAAAGTATTTAGAAAGTGTCACTGAAAAATACTTATTTTTCAACGGAGAAGATGTGAATGTTTCCGCTATTTTCTCTTCTATGGACTTAAAAATTCTCAATGAAACTATTGGCGATACGAATTTGATTATTGTAGACGAAGCGCAGGTTGTGCCGAATATAGGGACATCTCTAAAACTACTTGTGGATACAAAAAAAAATTTAAAAATAATTGTAACAGGATCATCTTCTTTTGAACTCTCTGGGCAGGTCGGTGAGCCTTTGGTTGGCCGAATGAATGTCATAACTCTTTTTTCTCTTTGGGAGAGAGAAATTATGGAAGCTAAATTAGATAATTATATTGATAATATAGATTTTGCTTTGCGGTTTGGTAGATACCCAGCTGTAGTTACAACTGAAATCATCGAAAAGAAAAAAGAAATACTTACAAATATTGTAAATGGGTATCTATTAAAAGATATTTTAGCTTTCGAGAGAGTTAAAAACTCAAAATTAATTTTAGATCTACTAAAACTTCTCGCATATCAGATAGGGGGCGAAGTTTCTGTGCAAGAAATTGCTACAAAGCTATCTGTCGGTAGGGATATAATAAATAGACTTCTTAATTTATTAGAACAAAATTTTATTATCTTTTCGCTTCGTCCATATGCAAAAAATTTAAGAAATGAAATTAGAAAAAAAGAAAAATATTATTTTTATGATCTGGGAATTAGAAATGCACTGATAGAGAATTTTGATGCCATAGATCTAAGAAATGATATCGGTGCTCTATGGGAGAATTTTTTGATAATTGAAAGAATTAAGAGAAATAGTTATATTGAGCCATATAAGTCTATCTATTTTTGGAGAAAGTCTACGGGTGCGGAAGTGGACTTTGTTGAAACTTTCAGCGATGGTGCATATGGTTATGAATTTTCTTTTACAGAAAAACGAAATATGAAATCAAAAATGTCGTGGCTAGAAGATTATCCAGGAGCAACATGGGAAAATATTTTCAAGGAAAATTTTAGAGAGTTTGTTCTGTAGAAGTTGGTGAATTAAACATCAAGGTCTGACCTTGATAAAAAACAAAATAGCGATTATCCTGAAAGGAAAATCGCTCTTTTGTTTGTGTCTGGATTCTACTTTACGAGTAGTTGCTCCCCCGCCCTTGAATACTTAAAGAAGGGCGGGGTGGTGTAAAATATAGTCGTAATAGTTAAAAGCTTTTAACAATTATTCCTTATTTTATACCACTTTATCTACTATTCCATACTTCTTTGCTTCATCGGCACTCATGAAGAAGTCGCGGTCGGCATCTTTTTCGATTTTTGAAAGAGTTTGGCCGGTATTTTTTGCTAGCATTTTATTTAGGGTTTCTCGAGTTTTTATGATATGTTTTGCATTAATTTCAATATCGGAAGCTTGACCCTCTGTTCCTCCAAGTGGTTGATGAATCATTACTTCAGAGTTTGGGAGAGCAAAACGTTTGCCTTTTGCTCCGGCGGATAGGATAACAGCTCCCATTGAAGCTGCGATTCCAACACAGACAGTGGAGACATCATTTTTTATATTGTTCATTGTATCAACAATGGCGAGACCTGCAGTCACATGTCCACCAGGGGAATTCACATACATCGTAATATCTTTCTTTGGATCTTCAGATTGAAGGAAAAGAAGTTGGGCAATGATGATGTTTGCTACGGTGTCATCAATAGCTCCACCTAAAAAGATGATATTTTCTTTTAAAAGACGTGAATAAATATCATAGGCACGTTCGCCCATTGTAGTTTTCTCGATAACGGTTGGAATTAAATATGATGCTTTTTCTGGTTGTTTCATAGCCTTACAATACAAGAAAAAGAACTTTCGCGCAAATAATAGACTTTTTAAACCACTTATGATGTAATACGAAAGAAAGTAGTTCTTTTAATAATACAAGTCTCATGATTCGCTACAAATATTCGTTGCTTAATTTAGGCGGTGAATATTTGTAGCGAAGCATGGTGCTAATCTACAATTCAGGCAAAAAACGAAAGGATTGTATGTTTTCAAACATTTTTTGGACAATTGTAACTCTCGTCATGTTTGGTGGTGGGATCACAATAATTGGGGTTTTATTTTGGGAAGCTATTAAATTTTTTCGTAGTTTCCATAAACCTCTCGAAGATAATAGTTTTCTTTTGGTCGAAAAAGATGTAGATCTTAAGCCTTTCCATCGAATGAATAGTTTATTCGATGGGATGCCAGCTCAGGGTGGACATGAATGGGGGGAGCTTAGTGTTGAGCATTTGGTAAATGTTTTTATCGATGCTATTGGTGTAGCTCAGCGTGTCCACGGAGATACAAAGGAAGGTCTTTTAATGGTAGCTGCAAATAAGTGCCAGAATCTTTCTTTTCAAGTTGGTGAAGAAGTAAAAAACCCCGTATATAAAGATGTTGATATGTCACACTTTATTGATAAGCCTATGGAAGTTGCGTCAAGGCTTCGCGTAATGGCTTTCAATGAAACATAACTTATAAACCGTGAATACTAAAAGTTCACGGTTTTTCTTTTATATTGATGGACTTTTATTAAACTTGTGTTAGGGTCTTAATAGAAGTTGTACATTATATAATCGACATGTTTTGCTACAGATATTTATTGCTTAAATTAGGCGATAAATATCTGTAGCAAAACATGGTGTGGAGCTACAGTATATGCTAAAAAAAGAAAAAATTGTATGAATGTTCAAGAGATTGTACTGGTAACTGCGGTTGTTGGTATTCCAATTGTCTTTCTTGTTGCAAAGGAGGTCAAATTGGCTATAGACGAGAATAAGCTAACCTTATCAAGTACTCCAATTACAGAGGAAGAGGCGTGTAAGCTTCGTAGGATGTATGAGCTGTTTGACGATGTCTGGGCTCCCGAGAGACGGTGTTGGATAATTCTGGATACTTCTGAGTTGGTGGAAATATGTGTCACTGCTATTGATATTCAATATAATATGAATGGAAAAAATAAGGGTTATTCTCGGCGTCGTTTATTGTGTGAAGTTGCAAAGAAATGCCGTGATCTTTCTTGTTGGGTAGAGAAGCATTCGGATGGATATGATCCTAAGGTCAGTAAGAAGATGGCTAGTCTTCTTGTTAAACCAAAAGAGGTTGCCGAAATTCTCGAGAATAAGGCTTATGAGCCACACGATTTAAATACAAAACTGTGAACCTAAAGTTCACAGTTTTTTTTATAAGATATAAGTATAGTTTTGGAAGTGTTGTTTTAAATATTAATGCAAAGTAAGGTTCTTGCATATTTAGTGTATTGCAAGATATTTTTATGTATACTTAGGTCATGAAATTACAAAGATTTTTTGTTAACGAAAGATTGTTGGAAGGGGAAGAGGTACAGATAAATGATGTAGATTTTGTACATCAAATATTCCATGTATTTAGAAAGAGGGTAGGAAGTGAGATAATTTTACTTGATAATTTTGGATTTGAGTTTCTTTCGGAGATTAAGGGTTTAAGTAAAAAAGAGGTGAATGTGAAAATTTTGAATAAAAAGTATGTTGAAAATATTTGTAAAAATGAAGTAATCCTTTTTGCATCGTTGATTAAGAAAGACAAATTTGAATGGGTATTAGAAAAATGTACAGAGTTAGGGGTTTCAAAATTTATTCCAATTATTTCAGAACGGAGTGAAAAGAAAGGTTTAAATATTGAAAGAGCTAGGAAAATAATTAAAGAAGCAAGTGAACAATCTGAAAGAGGTCTGATGCCGGAGATATGTGAGCCGATATCTTTAGAAGATGTGTTGGTTGATTTAAACTGTGAAGCAATTGCATTACATTTATCTGGGGAGCGATTTGATTCTAGTAAGTTAAATAATATTTCCAAACTTGGCCTTTTTGTTGGTCCGGAAGGAGGTTGGGGAGAAAATGATATTGAATTGTTTAAGAAAAGTAACGTCGAACTTATCACCTTAGGCTCTCAAGTTCTTCGTGCAGAAACTGCAAGTGTAGCAGCATGTGCAAAGTTGCTACTTTAATAAGAAATCTTCTGCTTTGAACGCAGAAGAATTGTAAATCTGTAAAAAAATCCTTTGATAATTAAACCTTTTGGGATATTTTTAGGATTTAATGCAAAGATATGAAGGGTGTTTTTTATTTGGTACCAGATGAGTTGTTTGTCCTCAGTATTAAGAGGTTTGATTTTCTTAATCTTATATTCCCCAACCTCAATTACTGCGATTGAATTTAGTGTGCCATTAAAAACCACCATGCTTTTATTGGTTTCAAATTTCATATTTTTGGAGTGCTTCTAAGTACTTATTATAGCACGGGAGTAAGTCAAAAGGCAAAGATCAAAAGTCAAAGGTGTAATTCAAAAGTGTTAAGTAAAACACCTTGCTTTTAGCAAGGTGTTTTAAGTTTTGAATTTTTACTTTAAATTCTGACTTTTGATTTTTGACTTATTCCTCCAAAAACTTAAACACTTCCTCGTTTGTCAGCATGTGTTCGACATAGACTTTTGCACGAAGTGGATCTAAGTCAGAATACATTGCTACAAGTTGTGCTGATTGAGACTCTACTTCTTCTTCATTTGGTTTTAAATTTTCTTTTATTCCAATTTCAGCTAGGATAACATTCATTTTGGCACGTTTTTCTGCTTCACCTTTCCATTCATTACGAAGGTCGTCTTCTGTCTTTTTTATACTCGCTAAATAATCTTCTGGTTTCATTCCATATTGTGAAATATCACCTTTGAATTGGTTTAAGAGTTTATCTTGCTCACTCTCAATGAGTACAGCCGGAATACTTATCTTTGTTTTTTCAATAATCTTCTCTACAATTTCTAGTCTAACTTTTTGTTTTTCTTTAAGCTTTTTTTCGTTTAAAATATTTTCCTTTAGCTTAATCTTGAAATCTTCCACTGTAGCAAAGTCTCCTAAGGTTTTTACAAATTCATCATTTATTTCAGGAAGAACAAGATCTTTCTCATCGCCTTCTGTATGAGGAATACCCTTCTGATGCATTTCTTCGTGAGCTCGGTGCTTTTGAATATCTACAATTGCTTCATCGATCTCTTTTTCTTCTACACTTACCTCCTTTTTTATTTTCGAAACTTCTTTTGCAATACTTTTATAATCAGGAAGTTCAGCTTTTGGCATTAAAGCTACTTTGATTTTGAATGATAGTGGGTTTCCTTCTGCAAGTTTTACAATAGAAACTTCCGGATGACCGATTGTATTTAACTTGTGTTCTTCAAGGAGTTTTCCATAAGTTTCATCAATGATGATTTCTGCGCCTTCTCCAAGAATGTACATTTCTCCAAATTTTTCAACAATCATTTTTTCAGGAGCATTTCCTTTACGGAAACCATCCAAGGTGATATTTTTTTGAATTTCAATAAATGCCTTTGCTCGGGCTTTTTGTAATTCCTCCCACGACACTTCTACCTCCAAAGAGGCTTCCGAAGAGTCGCTTAATAGTTCTAGTTTTGATGTATATTCGTATGTCATATGGAAGCGAGTTTAGCAGAAAAATGATAGGTAGTCCATAGGTCTAGTGACTGTATTTTGTCATCCTCGCTGTATTCAGCGGGGATCCAAGTTCGTATCGTGTATTTGTATAACATTCTCTAATATATTTCCCCCTCACTAAATGACCGTTCAAGCATTGCTTTTTCCGACCACTCATCACCCTGCGGTTCTTCGTTTCGGCTTCGGCACAAACTTTTTGAATACAAAAAGACCATGCTTTGTGCCTGCAGATGCTCGCAAAAAGTAATACTTTCACTCGTGTGTAGAATGCGAAATTCATCCCCTGTACCTTTGTCTTTCAAAGGAGATTTTTCTGCTTGTTTTTTGTGGAAGGTGGCGGGCTGTATTCCACGAGTACATGTAATACAGGCTATATTTATTCTAAAATTCCTGTAAAATAATACCCATATGGAAAAACATCCCTTACACATCAAAATCCCAGACTTACAAAAGGCCGAAGAAGTCCAAGACTCAGTCTCAAGGCAGGAACGCTTAAACTCGCGAGCCTTAGAAGAAGCTCGAGAAATAGAAGAAGAAACAGGTGAACCAATTGACCCAGAACTTTTTGATATAAAAATACCAAACGATCCAACAGAGAGAATAAATGTATATATGGATAGAATGGAAAAGATTTTCCTAAATCCAGATCCAAAAGTACGAACAAGAAATCTAAAACTCCTTAAGCCCTACATTTATGACGCTTTCATTATAAAACCAGAAGAAGTCCCAGAATCATATTTTGAGCTTCAACAACAGGTCGCTAGAGAGCAGGGAATAGATGCACAAGAAATTCCTGAAAACATGCGAAGACAGATGATCGAGACTGTCATCAAAGACCAAAAGCATTCACTTGATAATTGGATAGGCTACTTAACAAGCGAAGATGCTGTATACCCGACATGGTTTAAATATTTTGTATTTAGAAATATCACTAAGCTTTCACAATTTGATAAAGCACTTGGTAAATTCAAAGACCGCACAGATACCACAGTCGCTCCATATCCAGATGTATATCGAGAACCTCTTGCACAAATTTGTGATATATACGAAAAAGTTGCAGAAGACAGCAAGGTATTAAAAACTGACCCAGACATACAAAAAGAATTCTCAAAGAGCTTTCCAAAACACTATGCAGAACTAATCACCAAATCCCTTTCTGCTTCAATGGAAGGCAAGGAAGAAATACGGGGAGAGTGGATTAAATATTCACAAGGCAACAATAGAGATGCCGACAAACTATACAAATCTCTCGAAGGTAAAGGAACGGGCTGGTGTACAGCAGGTAAGTCTACTTCTGAAGCACAAATCAATTCAGGTGACTTTCATGTATATTACACATACAATGCAAACAACGAGCCTACACAGCCAAGAATTGCCATTAGAATGAATGGACAGAATCAAATTGGTGAAGTTCGAGGAATCCTTCAACACCAAGCTCTAGAACCACAAATGAGTGAGATCCTTGAAAACAAACTTTCCGAATTCGGTTCCGAAGCAGACAAATACAAGAAAAAGAGTGAGGATATGAGAGAGATGACAGATATTGAGAAGAAGACAAAAGCAAACATACAACTTACAAAAGAAGAACTAGAATTTCTCTACGAACTCAATGGAACTATTGAAGGCTTTGGATATCAAAAAGATCCAAGGGTGGAAGAGGTGCGAGATCTGAGAAGTATAGTGGAGGATATCTCGGTATTGTTTGGGTGTGCAGAAGATCAAATAGCAACAAATATACAAGAGGTAAATGAAAATTCAATGATATACATTGGTGGATGGAACGGTGCAGTCTACAATAAAATCAAAGACTTTCCAAATATAACACACGTTTATGAATCTTTTCCTAATGAGAAAATATTCATGTACACATTTGAAACAGACCCAAAAATCGACTCACCTCAAAAAGCAAAAAACAAACTTGAAGAAAAAGGTATTTGGATTTCAGATTGGGGAAAAGATATATTGGAAAAGACAAAATTCTCAGGTAAACAAGAAAATTACAACCTTGTTCAATTTACAGTTGAACAACTAGGTTTTCCAAATGGAGCTACAACAGATCAAATATATGCAAAGGCAAAAGAAATTGGTTTAAAGCTTTGCCCTGCAGAAGTCGGTCCACAACTTCGCCTCTCATATCCCGGAAAAGATTGGAAATTAATCGCGATGGAGCAAATTCCCGACCGCTATGGTGACCCGGTTGTGTTCCGCTTGGGTTCCGGCTCTGGCAAGCTCGAGCTCTACGGCGGCGGTGCTAGGCCTTCCAGCAAGTGGTGTGGTAGCGATCGGTGGGTGTTCCTCGCAAGTTAGCACTTAGATTTTAGCTACTTAGCTCTAGCCCTTAGATCCTTAGAACTTTGCCCTTAAAAAATTTCTAAGATATACTAAACGTGGTAGTAGGTGAATACGGGAGAGATCAAGGTTTCTTCCTACCGAATCCAGTATCCATACATCCAGAATATTCTCGACTAAGGTTTGGAATAGCGTGGTGTATGTAGACTCTTCAAAAAATGAAGATACTTGGTATAAAATACTGAAGCATTACGATGTTAAATTATATTCAACCTTGAAATTATTATGGAATTTTCTAGAGGTGGTGGCACAGATGGTATTTTATATAAATTCCCGACCGCAATGGTGACCCGAATGTGTTCAACGTTTATCGCAATTCCGATGGTTTGTGGCTCAATGCTAACAACGGCAGGGCGGACAACAAGTACAATGGCAACAATCGGTGGGCGTTTCTCGCAAATCTCTCATTTCTCTCCAGCCTTTATGGTCGGAGAGTTTTTTGATTTTTTGTGTTTGTGTCATTCCGGCGAAGGCCGGAATCCAGTCTGCAGAATTCAATCACGGATTCCCGCCTTCGCCGGAATGACAAAAGAAAGGATTTTTCTAATCGAGTTAATGAGAAGAAATTTTGGCTTAATACTTAATTGAGCAGTCTACTTTCTTAAAATCTCAGTAACAATCTTCCTAATTCTTTCTCTGCTTTTTCCTCTGTGAGCCGAGAGCAAATTTTTCACACGACTAAAATACCCATCAAGTGAGTTTGTGGTATTTGGAATATTTAATTCTGGGTGTTCTTGG
>CAIZIN010000055.1 GCA_903933085.1 uncultured bacterium | reverse complement strand
GACCATCATTATTTGGAAGCGAATATCCGAGCGCGTGAACAAAAAGTGCAAGGTCTCGAATTCTCTCCTTTTTTGGTTCATCGTGAATTCTGTATAGTAGTGGGCTTTCCTCAATCCCTGCTTTATCCTCAATTTCTGAAATATAAATAGCTACTTCCTTGTTTGCCAAAAGCATAAATTCTTCCACAAGCTTATGTGTCGCTAGGCGTTTTTTAATATATACACCAATCGGTGCGCCTTTTTCATCCAGTTTGAATTTCACTTCATCTTGTTCAAAATCAATAGCTCCTTTTTGAAACTTTGCTTCTCGGAAAATATTTGCAATAGAATTCAATTGTGACAATTCATCAAACATCATGCCTGTTCCTGCATCGAGAACTGCTTGAGCTTCCTCGTATGAAAATCTTTTATCAGATTTGATTATTGTTTTTCCAAACCATTTCTTTTTTATTTGCCCCGCTTTGTTGATATTAAAAACAGCAGAGAAGGCGAGCTTGTCTTCGTTTGGATTTAGAGAACACAAATCATTTGAAAGCTTTTCGGGAAGCATTGGAATTGTTCGGTCCACAAGGTATACAGAAAAAGCACGCTTTCTAGCTTCTGCATCAAGAGCTGTGTGTGGTCTTACATAATGTGATACATCGGCAATATGAACTCCAATTTCGAATTCATTTTCGTTTATCTTTTTAAAAGAGAGTGCATCGTCGAAGTCTTTTGCATCGGCTGGGTCGATTGTGCAAGTTGTTGTATCTCGCATATCGCGCCTTTTTGCAATTTCATCCTTTGGAATTTCTTTTGAGAAGTTATCTGCCTCTTTTTCTACATCTTCTGGGAATTCAATTTCAAAACCTTTTTCATAAACAAGCGAATACATTTCTGTTGTATTGTCACCCTTCATTCCAATTACTCTTTCGATTTTTCCGATAGGCATTCCATTTTTCCATTCTTTTATTTCCACATAAACCTTAGAATCCAACTTGGCTTTCAGGTCTTCTTTGTCTGTTAGCAATATGTCAAAATACACTTTTCTATCATCTGGGTGCACGTAGAACTTGTTGTTCTCGTGACGAATCACTGTACCTGCAAATTTGGTTTTGTTTCTGTTTATAATAGAGACAACTTCGCCAAGCTTCTGCCCACGCATTTTGCCTATAATTTTGACCTCCACCTCGTCTCTATGCATTGCTGTATTTAGCTTGTCAGATTCTATTCGAATATCCTCCTTAAGTTCAAGTTGGGGTAAAAAGCCCACAGCTTTTGAGTTGAGGGTAATGATTCCGCTAAGTATTTTAGATTCGCTTTTTTGTTGTCTTTTCACAAACGCACTATAACATAAACAGCAAGTATTGACCATTCATTCATTATTTGTTAATATATGGCCTATGTTAAAAATCCGTTTACAACGTACAGGACGAAAGAATGTTCCAACATTTCGTATTGTTCTTACTGACTCAAAAAACTCAACAAAGAGTGGTAAGTTCTTAGAAGTGCTTGGTAATCACGATCCTCGAGGCGACAAAGGAGAGGTGAAAGCAGATCGAGTAAAATACTGGATGTCACAAGGTGCACAGCTTACAGGTACACTTCACAATCTTTTTATTAAGAAAGGTATTATTAAAGGTGAGAAAGTAAACAAGCTTCCAAAGAATGTTCCTCAAAAGAAGGAAGAGGAAGTTGTTGCTCCAAAAAAAGAAGAGGTAGCCAAGGTTACTGAAAAGGAAGAGACTCCTGCTGTGGAAGAAGTAGTAGAGGAGGTTGCTCCTGAAGCAACACCTGCAGTAGAAGAGGTTACTCCAGTTGTTGAAGAAAAAACTGCGGAATAAATTTAAAAAGTATTCCACAGAAAAAGTTTTTGCTTTTCGATTTTCTTGATATACTTATATAGTTAACCCTTCAAAATTTTTGTCATTGGCTTCCAGCCCTGCAATTTCTTAATCATTAAGAAATTGTGATGACAAAAACTTAGTAGGGTAAAGTCAGTAAAAGATTTAATAGTCTTCCCAAAAGGAAGTAATAAATAAAACACGATGGAAAGAGACGCACAGTTTTTAGATTATGTTATCAAAGGTCTTGTAGACAATCCTGACAAAGTTGTGATTGTACGTACAGTAGACGAGATGGGGGTACTTCTAACCCTTGCGGTTGACCCGATTGATATGGGTAAGGTGATTGGCCGATCAGGTAATACTGCAAAGGCTATCCGAACACTACTCCGAGTTGTGGGAATGAAGAATAACGCTCGTGTAAACCTAAAGATTAACGAACCGGAAGGAGGCAAGAAAGAAGTCGTTATGAAATCAGTAGACGAGGTTTTGGAGAATCTGTAGAAAAACAAGAAACGATAGTGACTATGTTTTTCTACACCCCGCCCTTCCTTATGTATTTAAGGGTTCAGTTGGGATAGGACCCAACTGAAAGACGGAGCGCGACGGCGCGAGTCGAGCGCACGGAATTTTTCAGCAGAAAAATATCTGGGCGGGGTAAAGAAGAATCAAAAGCCCTGCACTTTGTGTAGGGCTTTTGTGCAATTGACAAAATATCGCAAAAGAATAATATTCGATTCAGACAGAGATTCTAATCGATTTGTATGTTGCAAATTCATTGGATGATTAAGAACCTACAATTTCTATGAATGCATCATTTTTTGAGAACGTGCTTAAGGCGATGGAAGACGAAAGAAAGCACAAGGCTGAGTTGGGAAAAGCTCGGGTCTTGGTGAAAAGTAAACAGAATGCCTTTCTGGACTTATTGCAACCTATATTAATAAGGTCGGCAAATGCTTACAATGAAGCGGTTCCGACACTTATGGATGCCCCTGATTATCTATTCATCGTTACAGATGACATTGTCGCAAATATTAATTGGCCAGGAAGAGCATTTACTCTTATTCTGAGTCTAAAATACGCTAATGGGGAGGCGCCTTTTCGTGAGCTTCTTGAAGATGATCTTCAAAATGTAATCTTTCAGAGTCTTCAGCCATTCATAATAGAAGAATTTGATAGGGAAAACATTCCACTTAAGTGTTTGGGAGTTCGTCTTCCTAGTTTCTACTTTTTCTTCAAGCGCTAAAAGCCCGCCTTCTCTTTCGAGGTTGCGGGTTTTTCTTTTGACAAACCCTCTGTTTTCTGGTATTTTTATATCCGTATCATTTTTTAATTTTTCATTTTAAATTTTTAATTTAAGTATGACCTTCCACCTCATCACGTTATTTCCAGAATCTTTTACCTCATATTTAAATGAGTCTATTTTGGCGCGGGCTCAAGAAAACAAATTAATTAAGTTCAAATTTTATAATCCACGAGATTTCGCCAAGCCCACAGAAGCCGCAAGGATGCGTGCAAAAAATGGAAAAGCCGATGAGAAGCCCTATTTGAGGGTGGACGAGAAGCCTTATGGAGGAGGTCCAGGAATGCTCCTTCAAGCTCTTCCTGTAATAAATGCAATTGAAAGAGCTTTGAAGGAAATTAAAAAAGAAAAAAGAAAAATTAATAAAAGGAATTCAAAGATAAAAAATTACAGAATAATTCATTTGAGTCCTGGTGGGGAGAAATTTACGAATGCTTATGCCGAAAAGGTTTCTAAGAAATATGATCATGTGATTATTGTTTGTGGGCGATATGAGGGGATTGATGCTCGGGTAAAAAAAATATTTAAAGGAGATGAAATTTCAATCGGGGATTATGTACTCACCGGTGGGGAACTTCCAGCTATGGTAATGATTGATTCAATTTCAAGACAGATCGAAGGAGTTCTCGGCAACTCAAAATCCGTCGAAGAGAAAAGAATCGCCTCCCACGACGCCTACACCCGCCCAGAAATTTTAGAATATAAAGGTAAAAAACATCGCATACCAAAGATTCTCAAGTCGGGAAATCACAAGGCTATTGATGAGTGGAGAGCAGGGAAGTAATTTGTTATACAAAATAGGGGGGGGTACGGTTAACTGTACCTCATAGTAGTTGGGAATACTTGGGGACTTAGTTTCCAAGTAATTGATACTCGGCCATGCTACTGTGGAGCTTGGGAAATATTAAGTAAATAATATTACCAATCTAGATAAGTGATATCATCGGTGTTTGGATTTCCGTTTTCCCAGGTTTCAATAATTTTAACTGCTTTATCAATACCGTTTTTTTCAATAAATAGATCTAGTTTAACTAAAAACCTTGGACAAAATGCCTCATCAATTTTTTCATTTAAATTTTTCCAATCATTATTAGTATCAAGGTCATTCCCGTTGTTTTTTCTGAGAACACGAAAATAGGTTTTATTGAATGAGTTTAAATCCAAATCCACCCCTTTTTTCTTTTTGGAAATTAAAATATCCAACATATTCCTTTCTTGCTCATAAGAAAAAGACTGAAATCTGGGCGAACTTTGCTTTGAAAGATAAGTTGCAAGATTTTCTGTAACAGCTTCATTTAACCATTCGAATCTTTTGGTTTTTATTCCTCTAAATTCTAGACCATCGCTTTGTGTCCCACGGTTCGCTAGATTATTAGATTCACCCTCAAAAGAAAATATGTTTTCTAAGTCTGCGGTTATTGCATGAAGTAATTCATGATACATTGCATTTTTGTATTGTGTTGGAAAAACACCTTTATCAATTTTAATGTAAACCTTATGTCTCGGCATATATCCTCCCTGAACATTTTTTCTAGAAAAATAATTTGAGGTAAAAAAATTAATTTGTATACTATTAACAATTTCTGCTACCTTAGCTAAATCATACTCAGTACCATTTTCTTCCAACATCTTATTTACCCCCTCAATAAAATCCACCCGAATCACTTTACTTTTTTCTTTCATTGTCTCGAATAGGTCTGTAGAGTATTCCTCGTATCTTGTAACGATCTTTAGGAGTAAAGATGAAGATTCTTGATTACCAGACAATGCACTGTTTGTTGTCTCAGAAAAAATACTTTTAAGTTTTAAATATTCACTGCTATCGATATTGAAGAACTCTTCTAAAATAGTTAAAAAAGCCACATCGCCTCTATCTGACATATCCTCCAACATTTGCTTAATTTTAAGAGCGGACTCTTTGTCTTCAGGGCAGTTCTTTATATTTGAAAATAACTCCTTTAATTCCTCAAGGTTGCTATGTTCTAATAAATCACCATCACTAATTTTGGTTTCTAGATTGTCTAATGGCCTTAATTCTATGGGCCTCCCTTCAAATTTCATATTTCAAATTATAACATAGAACACTAAACGGGGAGGGGGGGGTAAATCCTTGACAAGTATAGGATAGTATGCTATACTTAGTAGTATAATTGTACCTTGAAAATCCATCTTCTTTGACCGTATCTTTCAGTGTATTTATGTGCTTTGAAAGATGCGGTCACAAAACAGATCGTACGAGAAAATTATGAAACAAAAAATGCAACACTTCGTAAATGCGGCCCAAATCATTTCTCAGCTTCCTGCTGGAGACGTGAAGAATACCGCCATTTCAAACCTGTTTGGAAAAGACTTGGCTACTCTTGGAATCCTGATTGGCGACTATGTCTTTAATGACAATATCCTTAGCGGGTTAAGAGTTCGTCAATTTGTGTACAGTTCCGACGATGGTGACTGCGACGTAGTCATTAGAGTCACTGAACAACTGAATGGTGATCAAGCGGTCTCCATCACGGCCGACATTCAATAACCCAAACCAAAACTGACCAAATGAATCAAGAAATGCTATTTGTTGTTGTGGTGATGGCGGTGTCTATCCTGTTTGTGTGCTTTGTCTTTAGGAAAAAAAAGATCTAAGTACTTCGAAGATGGAAATAACCTAAACCTCAGTCATTATTATATTTTGGCTGGGGTTTTCATTTTGTATAAATTAAAATAGGAATAGAAAAAAGCTGTACTGGTTTGAGGCCAGGACAGCTGTTTGAGAATCTGTGCTATTTCTTATCAATGCCGGATGATTCCCCTTGACGTGCCTTAAGGGCTCTTTCGGTTGCCATACGGAAGAAGTCTCCCATGACTTCAAGTTGTCTAGGAATCGTGTACCTTTTCTTCGGTCTTGGTTCTTGTGAATCCAACTTAGTAGTCGGCGAAGGATTTGTTGAAGGAACGATCAGGTCCATTTCTTTAGTTAGTTTGGTTTTTATATTCCTTATCTATATTTAAATAAATATGAATATAAGTCAATGAATGTGAAAATGAAGATGTTTGAAAAGGGTGGGTTTGAGCGAAGCTTAAACCCGCCCTTTTGACATGCGTTAATTTGTGGAAAATCCCCATTGACATTCAATGTGGTTTTGCTATAATCACGCGTACGACTTTTGATTGAGTAAATTTCCGCGGAAAGTTCACCCTACTAAGTTTTTGTCATCACATCACTTAAGCTTAAGTGATGCAGGGCGAAGCCAATGACAAAAACTTTGAAGGGTAAAAGTTAATAACCCCTTAATAACTTGCCTTCCCACGTTTTGTCAACAAAGACTCCTAATAATTTAATATAGTCTTTAATAACCCAAATAGAACGGGAGGTTTTTGCGTTTAGTAGAATAGTTAGTTTAGCAATATTTTAATAACAATATGAATACACAACAACGACCTAAAAAGTATTTTTCTCGATATAAAGAATCGATGATTGAAATGCCAAACCTTATCGAGTCACAGATCAAGTCTTTTGACTGGCTCAAGACTTTTGGGCTTGCCGAAACTTTCAAAGAGTTTTCTGCAGTAAAAGATTTCTCTGAAAAGAAGTTTGAACTAGACTTCGTAAACTTTGAACTTGGTGAAGCAAAGTGCGACGAACAATATGCAAAGGTAAACAAGCTTTCATACGAGGCTCCGCTCAAGGCCACAGTACGTGTAAAAAATAAAATTCTTGGAACTGAAAAGGAACAGGAAGTTTTCATGGCAGAATTTCCTTTGATGACAAAGAATGCAACATTCATCATAAACGGTATTGAGCGAGTGGTTGTTCCACAGCTTGCACGTTCATATGGAGTATTCTTCACAGCCAACGAACTTCGAGGACGAAAATTCTTTGGTGCTAAAATAATTCCTTCACGAGGTGCTTGGATTGAAATAGATACAGAAGCCGATGGTGTGATGTATGTTCGTGTAGACAAAAAACGCAAATTCCCAATTTCGTCGCTTTTCCGCGTACTCGGAGATGTTAAGGATGAAGATATTCTTGCTCGATTCAAAGACAATGATGATGTTCGAAAGGTGATTGAACTTTCTATTGCAAAAGACACAGCAAAGACTCAAGAAGATTCATACCTTGAAATCTACAAACGCCTACGTGATGGTGATCTGGCTACTCCAGAAATCGCTCACAGTTTTGTAGATTCTATTTTCAGTAAAGAAAGATATGATCTTTCAAAAGCTGGACGTTTCCGTTTCAATAAGCGATTCCAAAAATCAATGGAAGAAAAAGATCTACAAAGGGGTACTCTTTCTCTAGAAGATGTTGCGGAAATGGCTGTTTATATCTGTGGATTAAATATAAATCCAGATGGTATGGAAGATGATATCGATCACCTTGGTTCACGACGAGTAAGATTTGTTGGAGAACTTCTTCAGTCAAAGATTCGTGTAGGTATGACACAAATGAAAAGAAACATTCAAAATAGAATGTCTACAATTGACACAGATGCAAATCTTCCAATTCAATTTATCTCTCCTCGACCATTGCAAGCTCGTATTAAAGAATTCTTTACACAAAACCAGCTTTCACAATTCATGCAACAGGAAAATGCTCTTGCTGAAGTGGAACACTTGCGAACACTTTCTGCTCTAGGTCCTGGAGGTCTTTCACGAGATCGAGCTGGATTTGAGGTTAGAGATGTTCACCCTTCTCACTATGGAAGACTTTGTCCTATTCATACTCCAGAAGGTCCAAACATTGGTCTTATTTTGCGCCTTGCAACATATGCAAAGGTGAATGAATTTGGAATGATTGAAACTCCATATGCAAAAGTGAAAAATGGAAAAGTTTCAACTGAAGTTGTATACCTAAATGCTCTTGAAGAAGAACGATACAATATTGCTAACGCAGCTACAAAATATGATAAGAACGGAGTTATTACTGAAGTTTCTGTTGAAGTTCGAAGAGATGGAGAACCATTTTTGGTTAAACCAGATCAAGTAGACTATATGGACGTTGCAACAAATCAACCATTCTCAATTGCAACCTCTATGATTCCTTTTCTAAACCACGATGATGCTAACCGAGCACTCATGGGATCTAATATGCAAAAGCAGGCGACTCCATGTATTATTCCAGAAGCTCCTATTGTTGCTACTGGTATTGAAGAAAAAGCTGTTACAGATACATTGCGAGTTATTCGTGCAGAAGAGGATGGAACTATCGTTGCTGTTGACGGAAATAAAATAGTGCACAGAAATGCAAAAGGAAAAGAAACAATTTACAGCCTTGTTCGATTTGAAAGAACAAACTCATTTACATGTTTTCATCAGCGACCAAAGGTAAATCTTGGTGATAAAGTTTCAAAAGGTGATTTGCTTGCAGATACATCAACATCAGACAATGGTCAAATGGCTCTAGGACAAAACATGCTTGTAGCATTTATGTCATGGTCTGGATCAAACTTCGAGGATGCGATTATTCTATCTGAGAGAGTTGTTAAGGAAAGTAAGTTTTCTACAATTCATCTTGAAGAATTTGTGGTGAATGTTCGAGACACAAAACTAGGCCCTGAAGTTACGACTCCAGATATTCCAAATGTTGGTGAGGCTAAATTAAAAAACTTAGACGAAGAAGGTCTTGTTCGAATTGGTGCAGAGGTTCGACCTGGTGACATTTTGGTTGGAAAGATTACCCCAAAAGGTGAAACTCAACTTACTCCAGAAGAAAGACTTTTAAGATCAATCTTCGGTGAAAAAGCTCGAGATGTTAAAGATACTTCAAAACGACTTGAAAACGGAAAGCGAGGACGTGTTGTTTCTGTAAAGATTTTCTCACGAGAAAATGGAGACAAATTAGAATCAGGAATCATCAAGCGAATTCATATTGAAATTGCTCAGCTTCGAAAAGTTCAAGTTGGAGACAAGCTTGCTGGACGTCACGGAAACAAAGGTGTTATTTCAAAAGTTCTTCCAATTGAAGAAATGCCATACATGGCTGATGGAACACCTATTGATGTTATTCTTACTCCGCTCGGTGTGCCTTCACGTATGAACCTTGGACAAATTCTTGAAGTTCACCTTGGGCTTGCTGCAAACACTCTTGGTTACCAAGCTATTGTTCCTCCTTTCGTTGGAGCAACAGATGTTGAAATTAAAGATGAGCTTGTTAAAGCTGGTTTTGCAGAAGATGGAAAGATGGATCTGTTTGATGGACGAACAGGCGAAAGATTTGAACAGAAAGTTGCTGTTGGTTATATGTATATCTTGAAACTCCATCACATGGTGGAAGACAAGATCCATATGCGATCAATCGGTCCTTACTCTCTTATCACCCAACAGCCACTTGGAGGTAAGGCTCAAGGTGGAGGACAGAGACTTGGAGAGATGGAAGTGTGGGCGCTACTTGGTCATGGTGTATCATATACACTTCGAGAGATGCTCACTATTAAATCAGATGATATTATCGGACGTTCACAAGCTTTCGACTCTATTGTGAAAGGTGAACTATTGAAACAACCAAACGTTCCAGCATCATTCAATGTGCTTCTCGCAAACTTGCGTGCACTTGGTCTTGATATTGAACTTAAGAAAAAAGGTGGCGAAGGTCGAAAGAAAATTACTTCTAAAGAAGTTGTAGTAGAAGACGAAGAATAATCTAATTATAACTTCTAACGAAATAATAAAACTATGAACACAAAAATAATCAACAACAAAACACAAGACTTCAATGACTTCGATTTGATTTCATTGCGACTTGCATCTCCTGAGAGAATTAAAGAGTGGTCTTATGGTGAGGTTACAAAGCCTGAGACAATGAACTATAGAACTCAGAGAAGTGAAAAAAGTGGCCTTTTCGACGAAAAGATTTTTGGTCCCGATCACGACTATGAATGTTACTGTGGAAAATACCGAGGTATTCGATATAAAGGAATTGTTTGTGAAAAATGTGGAGTAGAGCTTACTCGCTCAGTCGTTCGTCGAGAAAGAATGGGTCACATCGATCTTGCGACTCCGATCGGTCATATTTGGTTTCTACGCTCAGTGCCTTCACGAATTTCACTTCTTCTAGGGATGTCAGGAATGGAACTTGAAAAAGTTGTTTACTTCGCTGGCTATCTTATTACTCTTGTTGATGAAGAAGAACGAGCTAGAATCCTAAGTGATTTAGATTCTGAATTTAAGTCAAAGATAAAATCTATTCAAGATGAGAAAACAAAAGACGCCCTAAAAAATCTTTTGCTAGAAACAAAGAAAGAAATTGATTCAATTCAAGCTGGTAAAGTTATCGATGAAGTTGTTTACCATAAGTTTTCAATGAAATATGGAACACTTTTTGATGCTTCGATTGGAGCTGAAGCAATCTATGGTCTTTTGAAAGATCTTGATCTTGTAAAACTTCAAGCAGAACTTGAAAAAGATATTGAAAAAGCAAAATCATTAGAAAGAGAAAAAATTTCTAAGAGACTCATTGTTGTTAAATCAATGGTAAAAGGTAACATACGCCCAGAGTGGATGTTTCTTACACGTATCCCAGTTATTCCACCGGCACTTCGACCGATGGTTGCTCTTGATGGTGGACGACATGCTACTTCAGATGTAAACGATTTGTACAGACGAGTTATTAATCGAAATAATCGATTAAAGAAACTTATTGAAATTAAAGCTCCGGAAGTTATTTTACGAAATGAAAAAAGAATTCTTCAGGAAGCGGTAGACGCACTTATTGACAACTCAATTCGTCATGGTAATGCAGCTTTTGCAGGACTTAATCAAGCTCAACGTCGACCACTAAAATCTCTTGCAGATAACCTAAAAGGTAAAAGAGGTCTTCTTCGAGGAAATCTTCTTGGAAAGCGTGTGGACTACTCTGGCCGTTCTGTAATTGTTGTTGGTCCAGATTTGAAACTTCATCAGTGTGGTTTGCCAAAACATATGGCACTAGAACTTTTCCGACCATTCATTATTTCTGAACTTCTAGGCAAGGAATTAGCATTCAACATTCGAGGAGCAAATAAATTAATTGATGAAGGAATTCCTGAGGTGTGGGCAATTCTTGAAAGTGTGATTGAAGGAAAATACGTTCTTCTAAACCGTGCTCCAACACTTCACCGACTTGGTATTCAAGCTTTCCAACCAATTCTAATCGAAGGATCTGCTATTCAAGTTCACCCTCTAGTATGTACAGCGTTCAACGCCGACTTCGACGGTGACCAAATGGCAGTTCACGTTCCGCTTGGTGAGGAAGCTCAAATGGAAGCTCGGGAAATTATGGCTGCAGATAAAAACATTCTTAAGCCAGGTTCTGGAGATCCTATTGTTGCTGCAAAGCTACTTGATATTGTTCTTGGTTGTTACTGGATGACAAAAATAATTGAAGGAACAAAAGGTGAAGGAAAATATTTCTCAAGTCCAAACGATGCTATAAATGCATACGACTATGGTCTAGTAGGTTTACGTGCAAAAATTAAAGTTCTTGCAACTGATACTGAAAAATATGCACAGTTTGAAAATGGAACTTTTGAAACATCTGTTGGCCGACTTCTATTCAACTCTGTTCTTCCAAAAGATTACACATACATCAATGCTGAAATGGAAAAGAAGAAGATGACAGCAATCATCGATGATCTTACAAACAAATATGGTATAGAAAATATTCCAACCATTATGGATAAGATTAAGGTGTTCGGTTTCAAGTACACAACTCACTCAGGTACAACTTGGGGTATTGATGATGTGCGAGAGCCGGCTTCAAAAGCTCCAATTATCGCAGCTGCAAAGAAAGAATCTGAAGAAGTTCAGAATCAGTTCAACGAAGGTCTTCTTTCAGAAGATGAACGATATCGAAAGAATATTGAGCTATGGCATGAGGCTAAAGGAAAAATTGAAAAAGTTATGAATGAAGCATTCGTGAAAGATGGACCGATCTATGACATGGTTATTTCAGGTGCTCGAGGTTCTCTTGGAAACATTACTCAAATGGCTGGTATCAAAGGTCTTATTGCAAACAACCAAGGTGAGACGATTGAATTCCCAATTCTTTCATCATACAAGGCGGGTCTTACACCTATTGAATATTTCATTTCAACTCACGGTTCTCGAAAAGGTTTGACTGACACAGCTCTTAACACAGCTAAAGCCGGTTACCTAACAAGACGACTCTTTGATGTTGCTCAAGATGTTGTTGTTTCAGAAGTTGATTGTGGAACTAAAGATTCTGTTGCGATAGTTCGAGGAAGTGATTCAGGTATTGAAATTCCTCTATCAAAGAAAATCCGTGGACGTGTAGCCGCAGCAGATATTGTTGACTCAAAAGGTGAAGTTATCTTTAAGAAAGGTCACCTGATTTCAAAAGATGATTCAAAAATCGTCGAAGAAAGTGATGTAGCTTCTGTAAGCTTGCGTTCACCACTTACATGTCAGTCATTGCATGGTGTTTGTGCACAATGTTATGGAACTGACTTAGGTAGAAATGTAATGATAGATATTGGTGAAGCTGTGGGAACAGTCGCTGCTCAAGCTATTGGAGAACCTGGAACTCAGTTAACGATGCGTACGTTCCACGCCGGAGGTATTGCCTCAGTCGGTGGAGATATTACACAGGGTCTTCCTCGTGTTGAAGAAGTATTTGAAAAACGAGCTCCAAAAAATCCAGCCATTGTGAACAAGGCTGATGGTGTTGTGAGTGAAGTTATTGACCTTGGGAAAGATCGAATGATTAAAGTTTTGTCAGAAGGTGGTGAATCAAAGAAAGTTAAAGGCGAGACAGAATATGCATTCACAAACAAACGTGTCGCTACTGTACGAGTTGGTGACAAAGTAGAAAAAGGTCAACTTATGACAGATGGTTCTGCAGATATTGATGAAGTGTTCAAATATGGTGGTAGAGAAGCTACTCAGAACTACATCATTTCTGAAGTAAATAAATTGTATGAACTTCAAGGTGAGACAGTGTCTCGAAAACATATCGAAGTTATTGTGCGACAAATGTTCTCACGAACACGAGTTAAGAAAGCTGGAGATACTTTGTTTACAGAAGGCGAGTTGCTAGAAAATGCAGCTTTACATGAAGAAAATCAAAGAATAATTGCCGAGGGAGGAGAGCCTGCTACGGGTGATGCTGTTGTGATGGGTATTACAGAAGTGTCGCTTTCAAGAAGATCATTCCTCTCTGCTGCATCATTCCAACATACAACTCGAGTACTTATCCAGAATGCAGTTCGAGGAAATGAAGATCAATTACGAGGTCTTAAAGAAAATGTTATCATCGGTCGCCTTATCCCAGCTGGTACAGGTTTTCCTGGTAGTAAAAAACATAAAATGATTGCTGATTTGCAAGAAGAGCTAAGAAAGATACATAAGACAGATACAATAATTAGAGACGAGGAATAACACTTGCATGAATTTTTAATTTTGTAAT